>JANXNO010000678.1 GCA_025354075.1 Burkholderiales bacterium
GCTGTTCGACAAGCTGCCCTACGACCCATTGAAGGACCTCGCACCCATCACACTTGCGGTGACTTCGCCGCAGTATCTGGTGGTCAACCCGAGCGTGCCGGTCAATAACGTATCCGAGCTGATCGCGCTGGTGAAGGCGCAGCCAGGGAAAATTTCGTACGCCTCCATCGCGGTTGGCAGCGCCTCGCATCTCACGATGGAAATGTTGAAACTTGCGGCGGGTGTCGACATCACGCACATCCCGTACAAAGGCACGGCGCCGGCCGTGACTGACCTGTTGGGCGGCAGCGTGCAGGTGGCGTTTATGGTGCCGGGCAACGTGTTGCAGTTTGCCAAGGAAGGGCGACTGAAACTGATCGGGTCCTCCGGAGCAAAACGCTTTCCGGGCACGCCCAACGTGCCGACGATGGTCGAGGCGGGCTACCCTGATCTGGTTGCGCTGGCGTGGATTGGCTTCCTTGCGCCCGGAGGCACGCCCAGACCGATCATTGATCGCTACAACAAAGAGATTGTGAAGATTCTCAATACACCCGAGATCAGAGACAAGCTGATCGCGATGGAGTTTGATCTGGTCGCGGGGTCGCCTGAGCAATTCAGCGCGTGGATTCGCACCGAGATTCCGCGCTGGGGCAAGGTCATCAAGGCAACTGGCGCGAAGGCAGATTGATCGCTTTCGCGCGATCGAAGGACAACATTACGTGAATCGACTCGCGGGTAAATCAGCGCTAATCACCGGTGGCGCCGCTGGCATCGGAGCGGCGATGGCTGAACTGTTCTGCAGCGAGGGTGCTGCGGTCACGCTAATCGACATGGATGCGGCAATGCTGGTGCAAACGCGCGCAGCCATCAAGCAAAAAGTGCCCGGCGCACGAGTCGCGCACTTTGCGGCGAACGTAGCTGACGCAGATGCTTCGCATGTCGCCGTCGCTCACGCACTCGCCGCGCACGGTCAGCTCGATATCCTCGTCAACAACGCCGCGATGCGTAACAACGCCTCACTCGCCGACGCGACGCCAGAAGAATGGCAGGCGGTGCTCGGTGTCAATCTCATGGGTGCAGCGAATCACTGTCGCGCCGCGCTGCCGGCGCTGCGCGAACGCGGCAACGCGAGCATCGTCAACGTGTCGTCCTGCTACGCGGTCAC
>JANXNO010000224.1 GCA_025354075.1 Burkholderiales bacterium
CACGTCGGCGTCCTGCTCGATGGCGCCGGATTCGCGCAGGTCGCTCATGACCGGGCGCTTGTTTGGGCGTTGCTCTAGCGAGCGGTTTAACTGCGAAAGCGCAACCACCGGCACTTGCAATTCCTTGGCGAGCGACTTCAGTGAACGCGAAATCTCCGACACTTCGGTCGCACGATTTTCACCGGTGCCGGACGAGCTCATGAGCTGGATGTAGTCGACGATGATCATGCCGAGGCCGCCGACCTGACGCGCCAGCCGTCGTGCGCGCGCACGCAGCTCGAACGGGTTCAGGCCCGCTGTTTCGTCGATGTACATTGGTGCAGAATCGAGTAGCGACAGCGCGTCGGTGAAGCGCTGCCAGTCGCCCTCGGTCAGTCGCCCGGTACGCAGACGATGCTGGTCAAGCTTGCCGACCGAGCCGATCAAACGCATCGCGAGCTGCAGCGCGCCCATCTCCATCGAGAACACGGCGACCGGCTTCTTCAAACGAATCGCGACGTGCTCGCCGATGTTCAATGCAAACGCAGTTTTGCCCATCGACGGACGCCCTGCCACGATCACCAGATCACCGGGCTGCAAGCCCGCTGTCATGGTGTCGAGATCCTTGTAACCCGTCGCCAGACCGGTCACGTCGCTTGGGTTATCGCGGCGATAGAGCTCTTCGACACGGTCAATCGCCTGCGCGGTGAGATCGGACAGCGACACGAAGTTGGCCTTGGTGCGATCCCCCGATTCGGCGATTTCGAACACCTTGCCTTCGGCCTCATCGAGCAACTGCTCGGCCGATTTACCCATTGGATTGAACGCCGATTCTGCGATGCTCGTCGCCACGCCCGCGAGGCGACGCATCACCGAGCGATCACGCACGATTTCGGCATAGCGACGCACGTTCGCCGCCGTCGGCACCGCATTAGCAATCGCGCCGATGTAGGCGAGCCCGCCAACATACTCAAGCTTGCCAATCGAGCGCAAACTCTCCGACAAAGTCACCGCATCCGCCGCAGTGTTGTCCGCCGCGAGCCGGTTGATGTGCTCATAAATCAGGCGATGCGCTTCGTTATAAAAATCACCCGAACTCAACAAGTCAGCGACCTTGTCGATCGCGTTGTTGTCAATGATCAGCGCGCCAAGGACAGATTGCTCAGCCTCGATCGAATGAGGAGGTGTACGGAGTTTTTCGAATTCGGGATCAAGAGCCATCAACCGATTCTATCGGGCCGGTCAGCGGTCGATTGCCAGCCCGCCGGGCAAGGCCTGCTTGGCTGTTCGGGGGCGGGGCGCCACATCGCTCAAGACCCGGCGCAGCCAACCACCGAGAGGCCAAAGCCGTGCTGCTACGCCTGAAACGCTTCTGCGCATCGCTTTCGGTTCGCCCCTTTGATGCCGGACGGAATACCCGTGCAAGGAATAGCAGCCGGCAGCCAGCCAGGTGTGCTCCTGGCGACAGCCCCATTCGTCGCACCGCATGCGGCAATTGCGCATATCACCGCTCGGCGGCAGGTCGTGTCGTTTGCGTCATCGACTAAAAGTGTTTGGTGCTATGTGCGATAACGCACGGACTTGACTATGACGAACGCATACGATCATGGCTTCTGCCCACTCTATCTACGGGACACAATGAGTCACGCTTATGCCTCCAAATGCATGCCCAGCGCGGACCTCGCATCACGATCAGCAAAAGCTAATTGGGGATATGGTTTCTACTATTCCCGTCGTTTCACGACGATGGTTGCTTCAGCTGTTCTAGCGCTGGCCCCGATCACCAGCGCGATATCTGCGACCGCCGTGCCGCTCGGGGCTGCAAGCACGTTTGCGGTGCTGGGCGCGTCCACCGTCACCAATACGGGCGCAACTTTGGTCAATGGCGACCTGGGCGTTTCACCCGGCACGGCAGTCACGGGGTTTCCACCGGGCGTTGTTACCGGTGGCACGATCCACGTGGCCGATGGCGTCGCCGCAGCCGCGATGGCCAGCACTGTTACCGCCTATGGTTTGCTTGCGGCGCAGGCCTGCGACGTGACCTTTGCCGCACCGACCGACATGGCAGGCATGACGCTGCTGCCCGGCACCTACTGCTTCAATTCGTCTGCGGCAAACACGGGTTTGTTGACACTGAATGGGGCTGGCAACGCCAATGCAGTGTGGTTGTTCAGAACCGCGACCACGCTGACCACAGGTGCGGGCTCATCGGTCGTGCCGACCAACGGTGGCCAAAATTGCAACGTGTTCTGGCAAATTGGAACTTCCGCTACGCTAGGCAGCGCCACGGCGATGGTCGGTAACGTCTTAGCACTGACTAGTATTACCACCAACACTGGCAGCTCAATATCGGGGCGAGCCCTCGCGCAAACCGGTGCCGTCACGCTTGACACCAATAGCGTGCAGGTGTGTTCACCGCAGGCACAGGCCCTTCCGGTGCTGAGCAAGGCCTTTAACCCAACGCAGATTAGCACCAGCGGGACGTCCACGCTCACCATTACCATCGGCAATCAGAGCCCTGTTGCTAGTACGCTGACGGCGCCGCTCACTGACACCCTGCCCGCAGGCTTACTCGTCGCGCCCGTTCCCAACGTCAGCACCACCTGCGGCGGCGCGGTACTGCCCAGCGCCACAGCGGGCGGCAATACGGTCACGCTGCCCGCAGGCGCAACCGTTGGCAGTAACGGCAGCTGTACGGTTTCGGTGAATGTGACCACAGCTCAACCCGGCTCCTATGTCAACACGATTCCGATCAACGCGTTGCAAACCTCCAATGGCAATAACGCGACCCCTGCAATTGCCACCTTGACCGTCGGTGCGCTTGCCGTGCCAGCGCTCACCAAGTCGTTCAGTCCGAGTACGATCAGTGCGGGCGGAACGTCCACGCTCACCATTACACTGACCAACGCAAACGCGGCTGTTGCAACGACCACTGCGGCTCTGGTTGACTCGTTGCCTTCGGGCGTGCTGATTGCACCCATTGCCAATGGCAGCACGACCTGTGGCGGCGGTACTACGGTAACGGCAACACCGGGTGGCAACTCCGTTACCCTCCCAGCGGGCCGAACGATTCCCGCCAACGGCAGTTGCACGCTGTCAGTCACGGTGACCGCGGCACTGGCTGGCAGCTATGTCAACACCTTACCGGTGGCCGCGTTGCAGACCAGTAACGGCAACAATGCAGCACCTGCGGTGGCGACCCTGCAGGTCGGTGCTCGATTGATTCCGGGTGGGGGAGCAGCGTCGATCCCGACGCTCTCGCAATTTCTGATGACCGTGCTCGGTATGCTGCTCGTAGGCGTGGGGTTGCTGGCGATTCGCCAGCGCGCCGCGCAGTCAAGCTAACTCAATCCGGTAACGGGCAGCGCCGCGCCGTGCACGGCTCGCGCTGCGTCTGACGCCAGGAACAAGATGACGTCCGCCAGCGCGCTCGGTGCCACCCAGCGTGCTGGATCGGCATCTGGCATGTCAGCACGATTCTGCGGTGTGTCTAGCGTGGTCGGCAACACGCAATTGACGTTGATGCCCTGCTCTCTCAGCTCAGCGGCCATGGATTCGGTGATGCGAACGACGGTGGCCTTTGATGCGCCGTATGCGCCCATTTGTGCGGCTCCACGTTGCGCGCCATATGCGCCTACGTTGACGATTTTGCCTCGTGCGCCGTGTGCGTCTTCGGGCTGCGACAGCATTTGCGGCACGACAGCACGGGCGGCATGGAGAAGCGTTCTGGCGTTGATGTCGAACAAAAAGTTCCAAGTGGCGTCGCTTGTTTCATGCACAGCCTCGCCCATGCGAAATCCGCCCGCAAGATTGCACAGCACATGCACTCCGCCGAAGCGTTGCACGATGGCAGCGACCATCTTGTTGACCTGCGTCTGATCAAGCAGATCACCGATGGCAGGCATGAAGCGCTTGTCTTTGGCCCAACCGTGGCCCGCAAGGTCGACGAGCGCGGCGTCCACAGCGCTTGCGTCGCGATCAACCAGCGCGATGCGAG
>JANXNO010000031.1 GCA_025354075.1 Burkholderiales bacterium
CACGCCCCCATGGATAACTCGAACTGTCCCATCAACCCTTCAGTGAATCCACCTTAGCAATACCCACCCACTGTCTTAACAAGAGGGGCCACTTCTGTAGTCATAGGCAGGGTAAGTTCCGGAGCCACCGTTACCCGTCCAGTGAATGAACTTAAAGCTTCCTGAGACTTTGGACACCGCTTCGTAATAAAGGTCGGGTGGCGTGCCGGTCGGAAATGGATTGTTGGTAAACGCGAACGCGCCGCCAACGGTTGCGAAATTGATGCCGTCAGTGGACGTCGCGTGGCGGAGTTCGCCAATTGTCGCTGTCGTGAGGTCGTTCCGGTACCACAGGTGGAACAGACCGCCGTCGTACAGCACGTTGAACGCGGTGCCCTGACCGGCAGGCAAAGAAAACGCTGTAGCGCTTCCATCTATCAGCACACGTTGAAAGTTGGCTGGGATTGTCGGGGCAGCAACAGCCACTGCACAGGTAAGGGCGGTTGCCATGCTGCCAGCAAGCGCTATCTGGTTGAGTCGTTGGATGCTTTTTCGAAACACAATAAATCTCCGGTTTTGATTTTGATAACACGCAGGCAAGCGGCGGCACTTGCTGCTCGCAGTCTTTGTAACCGTACGCCCCAAGCGGTTCTGTGCGACGGCGCACATAGCGGCGTTTAGCCACACGTGGTCGTGCGATGTTGCGTACACACGACAGCCATGCACGGGGGCGGGTATTGATCGATTGTGCGACGTTCGAATGCGCTGATGCCCGCGTGTGCTGATGCAGCATCGCACAGGCACATCAAATCAGGCAAGGTGTTCCAAAGATGCGCGGGAAAGCCCTCTAGAGGGCCTCGCGGCGCTGTGCCCAGGCCATGTAGCCACATCGGGGTCGACGACGTCATTTTCTGGTTGCCCGTAGCGTCGAGCCTAGCGTTTCGACGCGCATTTTTAATACCTTAATCGGGTCGTGTTAAAATACAAAAAACGAGTAAGAGATGGGGTGCCAATTGTGGATTTAGCGGGACGTATTTTTGTAGCCGGACATCGTGGCCTGGTCGGTTCAGCCATTGTTCGACGATTGGAAGCGGCGGGCGCAGCGAACATCGTGACGCGCACCCGTCAAGCGCTTGATTTGACGGACAGCGTAGCAGTCGAAGCATTTTTTCGCGACCAACGGCCAGACTACGTTTTTCATGCGGCCGCGCGGGTCGGCGGAATCAAGGCCAATAGTGATTTTCCTGCGGAATTTCTGCACGACAATCTCGCCGTGCAGACCAACGTGATTCACTCGGCGTGGCGCAACGGCGTGAAAAAGTTGTGCTTCCTCGGCTCGTCCTGCATCTACCCAAAAATGGCAACGCAGCCGATCGCGGAAGCCTCGTTGCTGACAGGACCGCTTGAGCCAACAAACGAGTGGCACGCCATCGCAAAGATCGCGGGCCTGAAAATGTGCGAGGCCTACCGTCGTCAGTACGGCTTTGATGAAATCAGCTTGATGCCTACCAACCTCTACGGTCCTGGCGACAATTTTGATCCTGATTCGTCGCATGTATTGCCCGCCATGATCCGCCGGTTTCATGAGGCCAAACAGCGTGGAGACAGCGCGGTCACCATTTGGGGAACCGGCACACCGCGTCGCGAATTTATGCATGTGGACGACATGGCGGATGCGTCAGTATTTTTGATGAATGCCTATTCCGAGTTTGAACACATTAACGTGGGTGTGGGGCATGATCTGTCGATCCTTGAGCTCGCGCAGCTGGTTGCAGACGTTGTCGGATACGGCGGCGAAATTCTCACCGACTCAACCAAGCCCGATGGCACGCCGAGAAAGCTGTTGGACGTGTCTCGCCTGAACGCTCTCGGCTGGTCTCCCGGCCATGCGTTGCGGGAGGGCGTCGAGCAGACTTACCGCTGGTTCACGAGCAAAGTGGCGGCGTGAGTCGCTTGGAAATAACGATACCGTAACGGCGTTATTCGCACGGGGCTTGACCGCGATTTATGCCAAAGAGGGCGTAGACAAATAATGAACCTAGCTAGCCGAGCCAGGAGCATGCCAGCCTGCGTGAGCGAGACACAAGCGCCGAACAAATTAGGCGTCTACCGACCACGCGTCAGCAAATGACAGCGGGTAAGTGGGAAAAGTTTTCGTGGGATGGGTGCCGTGTGCTGACCAAGGTGTGGCGGGCGTCCGGTTTTTTGCACAGTAATGGTGGGCACGGAGTGTCCACGCGCGAAAAATTGCTATTCGCGATTGAGCGATTACCACTTGACCTCAGTCGCCCGAACGGTCGCGACCCAGCGGATCGATTTGGCGGCCTCGCCGGTGGCGGTGATTAGTAGTTCCTGCGAGGCACCTTTGATAACAGTGGCCTCCCATGTGCTGGCGGTTCCATCTTTTTGCACCGCAGTCTTGCCGCAGCCAGCGGGAACGACAAAGCCGTTGCCGCCGGGATTGACTTGATACATGCATTTGAACGACCACGTTGCAATGTTGCCCGCAGCGTTGTTTTGCAGCGCAACGACCTGAATGTCGAGCAACGCCGCGCGGCCGGCTTCAAACAGCAGCGTGGCGGCGGTGCCGTCTAGAAAGAGGCTTGTTACCGTCGCGTCGGTAGTTTCTGCGCGTAGTACGTATTCGCTGGCTTGGGCGGTACCGACGGGGGCGTTGAAGGCTCCAAAAAAGCCGGATGCGTGAGCCATCTGCCCGGTAAGACGGGTGGCCGCGCCCCATCCGCCTGGAATGACAGCAAAGCTACCCCCACCGACGTTGCCGAGGCCTCCGCCTACCGAAGAGTGAGAACCTGTTGATGAGTTTTGACCGCCACCCGAGACCCACGAGCGAATACCGCTGGCGATATTTGCAGCGCCACCGCCAACGCCTGCGGTGTCGCCGCTAGCCAAGTTCTGATTGCCCCCGCTTATAGTCGAGAACGGTCCGTTTGCGATGTTTCCGTTGCCCCCGCCGACTGCAGACGATAGACCAGTTGCAGCGTTTGCTCTGCCGCCGCCGACGGTTGAATAGTCTCCCGCCGCTGAGTTTGCGCAAGGCTGGTTGCTAGACTGCTGCGAGAAGGCGTTGAAGCATCCACTGAGTGGGCTTCCACCGCCACCGATGGCGCTGCTGATCCCGGACGCTGTGTTAGCGCTGGAGCCATGAACGAGGATGGGCGCGTCGGCCTGGCTGGAGGCGGATATCCGTAAGCCCGTACCTCCACCAATCCCCAGCGTCAATGGCTGCCCGTCCGTCGTGCCGAGCACTGCTGCAACGCCAAACGCATTGCCGCCCTGCTTGAAATAACGCGCGTCATTCGCCACGTTGTTGACATCGTTATCGGCTGCGCAGATCCAGCTTGACCCGTTCCACTTGGCAATCTGATTACTAGCGCAACTCTGCGGCAATTGATAGCTGCTGGCTAGCGCGACGGTGCCTGCGCTCGAGATCGGCCCACCTGTCAGGCCGGTGCCCGTGGCCACGCTAGTGACCGTGCCTGCGCCGCCGGTGGCATCCGCTGCACACGTCCACGCCGTTCCGCTCCATTTGGCAATTTGGTTCGCTGCGCACGCAGTCGTCGGCAGCAATTGAGTGGCCGCGAGGTTGATGGTGCCGGTGGCCGTGATCGGCCCGCCTGCGAGCCCTGCGCCGGTGGCCACGTTGGTCACCGTGCCGCCACCGCCCACGGTCGGCGTGCCGCAGGTCACAGTGCCATCCGCCGCGATGGTGGTGATGAAGCTGCCGCCGGTGCAGGCGGATGACACGCGGCGCTGCAAATACGCCGTGTCCGCCGCAATCGTGCCCGAGCCGGTGATGACACCGCCGGTGAGCCCGGTTCCCGCCGTGATGCTGGTGACAGTGCCACCCGT
>JANXNO010000095.1 GCA_025354075.1 Burkholderiales bacterium
CAGTAAATGCGGCTGATGTACGGTCGCGCCGCTCTCATTACCGGACTGTTATTGCTTGCTTCACCGACATGGGCCGCCGACATCATCGTGTTTGCCGCAGGGGCCGCGAAAGAGCTGGTGTCGCGCATCGAAGCACCGTTCACGCAAGCCAGCGGCCATCGCATCAAGGCCACGTTTGACACCGTGGGCGCACAACGGGAACGTGTGGAACGCGCAGCGCCCGATGCACGACCCGACGTGGTGATCCTGAGCAGCGCGGCGATTGCGCAGCTCAACAAACACGGCCTGATCGACGCCGCGAGCATTCGCGACATCGGCGATGTACAGGTCGGGCTCGCCATGATCGCGACTGGAAACGCGCAAGGCCAATCCACGCCCGACTTCAGCACGCCCGAAGCACTACGCGCAACACTGCTCGCCGCGAAGAGCATCGCGTACGCCGACCCCGCGCGCGGTGCCACAGCGGGCGCACATTTCGCCAGAGTTCTGGCGGCGCTCGGCATCAGCGATGACGTGGCCAAACGCGTCACCGTGCTGCCGTTCGGCGTCGAAGTCATCGAAGCGGTCGCCGCAGGCAAATACCAACTCGGCGTCAGTCAATCCAGTGAAATCGTGCAGCACAAGGGCGTGCGCTACATCGGCGCGTTGCCCGTACCGCATCAGTTCGCGACGCGTTACCAGATTGCGGCATTAAGAGACAGCGCGAACGGCGCACGGGTCGCGGCGTTTGTGGCGACGGAAGACGGACGACGCACCAGCCGCGAGAGCGGATTTGAAGCGGCGAAATAGTGGTGCAGTCTCAGCAGCGACGAATCGCGCAACCCGAGCAGTACGAGATACATTTTTTGAGCGCAAACGGCCGGTGTACGGTGGTTACGGCGGCGGCATTGGTCAGTAAAAAAGCTGCGGTGCGCAATGCGTCACTACGTTTAGCCGCAAACTCAGGCGAGGCCACCGTCGTTGAGCTGGTACCACGCGATGATGGCTGACAGATAGAGGCGCCGGAACTGATGCAGCGGGAAGCTTTTCATCGTGCTCAGCGGAACCGGCAATGCGTCCGCATTTCCGCTCACGATGTAATTTGCCATCGCGCGGCCCATCGCCGTTTGCAGCCCCACACCACGCCCCATGCAGCCGATGTTGATCAGCAATCCGGGTTGCGGCTCGTGCAAATGCGGCAGGAAATCACGCGTGATCGCGACGCGTCCGCACCAGCGAAACGCAATGGGCGCTTTTGCAGCGACTGGAAACATGCGCCCAATCACGCGCTCCAGATGCCCCCAATCCGCCGCTGATGCAGGCTCGCGGAACGGCCCGCGCCCGCCCATGATGAGGCGGCGCTGATGATCGAAGCGGAAGTACAAAAGCAGTTGCCGCGTGTCCGACGAGACGTGGCCTTGAGGCAGTATGCTTGCCGCGACATCCTCCGGCAGAGGCTCGGTCGCAACCTGATACGAGTTCGGCGTGATCACTGATTTTGCAAGCCCCGGCCACACCGCACCGGTATAACCGTTGGTGCACAGCACCACACGCTCCGCCCGCACCGATGCGCCGCTCGCCGTGCGTACGCGCCAATGCGAGCCATCGCGCTCAAGCGTCGTCACCGCGCTTTGCCCATGTATCTGCGCTCCGGCATTCATCGCAGCCTTGCACAGACCGCGCGCGTAAGACAGTGGCTGCACGCCACCGCCGCGCGGATCGAGCCAACCGCCAACATACTTGTCCGTGCCCAGCAACAAAGCGGCCTCAGACGCTGATAGCGCCCTCGCGCCAGCCGCACCGCGGCTAGCCCACTGCGCCGCGCGCCGGGTGACCAGATTCAGACCCTCCGCAGTGTGCGCACCCTGAACCCAACCGTTGCGTACGTACGGCACGTCCATGTGGTGCTTGTTGATCAGATCAAATACGGTGTCCGCTGTGCTTCCCGCGAACTGTACGAGACGCTCACCGCGCACGCCGGGAAACATCGCCAACAGGTCAGCCGGGTCGTACTTCAGACCGGGAATCACCTGTCCACCGTTGCGACCCGAACCACCCCAACCCGGCTCGTGTGCTTCTAGCAAAATAACTTTCGTACCCTGCTCGGCCAGGTGCAACGCCGTTGAAAGCCCGGCGTAGCCACCGCCGACGATGCACACGTCCGCGTCGACGTCGCCAACCAGTGGCGGCGTTGGCAGCGCAGCCGTCGCCGTCGCGGCCCAAAGTGAGGGTTCAAGCGGAAATGCGGCAGCCATAACAAGTCTCCGGTGTCAGTATTTGCAACGCGGCGGCTTCGCACAGATTCAAGCGTGCGACGCCACGCATGTTCTAAATCGGGCGCAACACGCGCCGCAAAAAATCTTGCGTGCGCGGATGTTGCGGTTCGGTCAGCACGCGTTGCGCTTCTCCGCCTTCAACGATGACGCCGCCGTCGATGAACAGCACGCGATCGGCGACTTCGCGTGCGAATCCCATCTCGTGCGTCACCACCGCCATCGTCATGCCGTCTTCTGCAAGCGTGCGCATCACCGCGAGCACTTCGCCCACGAGTTCAGGGTCAAGTGCCGAGGTCGGCTCATCAAACAGAATCGCGTTGGGCTGCATCGCGAGCGCGCGGGCGATGGCGACGCGCTGCATTTGTCCGCCCGAGAGCTGCGCCGGGCGAGCATCCGCCTTGTCCGCGAGACCGACGCGCGCCAGCAATTCGCGACCGCGCACCAGCGCCGACTCGCGCGGCTCGCGTTTGACAAATACCGGACCTTCGATCACGTTCTCAAGCGCGGTGCGATGCGGGAACAGATTGAAGCGCTGAAATACCATCGCCACGTGTGTGCGAATTGAAGTGATCGACGGCGCGCTGCGGTCAA
>JANXNO010000136.1 GCA_025354075.1 Burkholderiales bacterium
GCTGCGCGCACAAAGCCCAAGCCGCGTGCACCCATCACAATCAGATCGCAATGATGGCGCTCAGCAACCTCAAGCAGCGCAACCGCCGGATCGCCAGAACCCAGTTCGCGTTCGAAGCCGACGCCTGCGGCCCTAAAGAGCGCCTCGGCCCCTTCCAGCGCGCGCGATCCAACAACACCGAGCGCATTGTCGAGAGCATCAGCGCCAGATGGCAGCAGCATTTCGTAGAGGTAAGTGGGCTCCTGGATGGTGGCCAATACCATCGTTGAAGATGGGTTTTCAGTGTGCAGACGCAACGCAAAGCGCACAGCATCAAGCGCCTGCACTGAGCCATCCACGGGAACGAGAATCTTCATCAACGAATGGCGGTGAGGTGTCGAATGCGACGCTAGCGCACCACCATCACCGGGACTTCGCTGGCCGACAACACCGACTGCGCGACCGACCCCAGCAGCAACGACCCAATCAATCCTCGACCGCGCGAGCCCATCACAATCAAATCAACCTTGGCTTTTTTCGCCGCGCGAAGAATTTCCTCGGCCGCATGTCCCACCTTATAACTCGATGTGTAGCTCATGTCGTGGTGATCCAGAAACTTGGTGACCGGCGCCAGCACGGTTTCAGCCTCGGATCGATGGTATTCCATGACGGTCTCCTTGCCAGCAAATTTGGCCGCGCCAGCAGGCACAGCAGGCTGCACATTGAGCACCACAAATTTGGGCGCAGAACCGAGCAAGTCCTCATGCGTGGTGAGATAAGCCAGCATTTTTTTCGTGTCCTTACTGCCGTCGACTGCGAGCAATACTTTCATACATTTTCTCCTGGGGGTGCCCCGCTGGGCGTGATCATTCAAACGCCGACCGGCTGCGCAGGATTGCACAGTTTTTCGACGATAACCGCATTGCGTGAAAGCTACATGATGTGGATCAACGCACGATGATATGCACGGGTCGCAGTAGCTCGATGCGATGAAAATAACCTGCAACAGTGTAGTTGCGATTTAACGACTATTTTTGTTGATGATCTGTCACCGGAATACGTGCATCCTGCGTGGGCTTCCGCACTAACCGCTGGGTACCGTATGGGCCAGGATTGAAGGTTGTTTATCCAATAGCTTTATTGCTAAATCACCGCTCTATATGGGCTTAAACTGATTTTTGTTGATTTATCGACATATCGCCTAAACAGGATTTAAGGCCAGGTTGAATGGGTATTTCAATAACAAGTTGTTAGCAAATACAGACCTTTGAAGTGGGCTGCTGATCAGCCACGCGACTCGCACAACGATCACTACCCGCCTCTTTTCAGTCACCAAAATAAACACCATCCTGTGCCACTCACGCCTCGCAAATTCGACGGACTATCCAGTGCTGACGCGGCGCAACGCCTGAGGGACTATGACCCCAATGCGCTGCCGGATGCCCAGCGACGCACGCTGCGCTTGATCCTGTGGGAGACAGTTCGGGAGCCGATGTTCCTGTTGTTGCTGTCGGCGGGCGTTATCTATCTGGTGTTAGGCGATCCATTGGAAGGCGTGACGCTGTTTGGAGTAGTGCTCGTCACGCTGGCGATGACGCTCTACCAGGAAGGGAAGACAGAAAGAGCAATCGCCGCACTTCACGACATGACCAGTCCGCAGGCGAGAGTTACCCGTGGCGGAACAACGCTGCGCATTGACGCACGCGACGTCGTGGTGGGCGACATCCTGTTGTTGGCGGAAGGTGACCGCGTTCCGGCGGACGCCGAACTGCTTCAAGGCAACGACGTGCAGGCGGACGAGTCCCTGCTCACCGGTGAGCCCGTCCCGGTCAGAAAAGTGCCTCGCGGAACTGGTGCGATCGACGAC
Source organism: Burkholderiales bacterium (assembly GCA_025354075.1). Classification (GTDB taxonomy): domain Bacteria; phylum Pseudomonadota; class Gammaproteobacteria; order Burkholderiales; family Casimicrobiaceae; genus Casimicrobium. The sequence continues at coordinate 1,847 of JANXNO010000136.1, forward strand.
GCGACAGCTCCCGCACAGCCCGGCGGCGACGATCTTCCGTTCATCTATTCCGGCACACTGATCGTGCAGGGCCAGGGTACTGCCCGCGTCACCGCCATCGGTGCCCATAGCGCCATCGGACGCATCGGCTCCTCGCTCGCTGGCATCAACGCGCAACGGTCGCCATTGCAGTTGCAGACGGCACTATTGGTGCGCAAGCTGGCGGTTCTGGCGCTGGTACTGAGCATGGCGTTGGTGGGGGTTTACGGTTGGATGCGCGGCGATTGGTTGCAAGCAGTGCTCGCCGGAATCGCGCTGGCGATGGCGCTGTTGCCCGGCGAATACCCGGTGGTCATGACGATTTTTCCGACACTTGGTGCGTGGCGTCTGGCTCGCGAAAAGGTGCTGACGCGGCGGATCAATGCCATCGAAACCTGGGGCGCAACCTCGGTCTTGTGCACCGATAAAACGGGCACGCTCACTGAAAACAAAATGACCGTTGCACGCTTGCAGACAGCCGGGGGCGTGCTCGACATTGACTATTGCCGCACCGGTGAAAGCGCGCTACCGGAGGCGTTCCACACGCTGGTCGAACTCACCATTCTTGCCAGCGCCCTCGACCCGTTTGACCCTATGGAGAAGGCGTTTCACCGCCTTGGCGCACATTTTCTTGCCAATACCGAGCACCTGCACAGCAACTGGACACTGGCGCACGGCTACGGCCTGACCCCAGCGCTGCGCGCGATGGCGCAGGTGTGGAAGGCAGTGGACAGCGAGGCGTATGTGGTGGCCGCAAAGGGCGCACCGGAGGCGATCATCGATCTCTGTCATCTTGACGTCGCGACGCAGACACGCATCAGTGCCGAGGTCGATGCAATGGCGAAAGACGGGCTGCGCGTGCTCGCCGTTGCCCGAGCGAGTCATACAGGTGAAAACTGGCCCGAAGGTGAGCACAATTTTTCGTTCGAGTACGTCGGGTTGATCGGCCTCGCCGATCCCATACGCCCCGAAATTCCTGCTGCTGTTGCCGAATGTCGCGAGGCCGGCATTCGCGTGATCATGATCACCGGCGACTACCCGGCGACCGCTCAAGCAATCGCAACCCAGGCCGGTCTGGCCGTCACTGGAAGCCAGTGTGCTGTCCGGCGACCAGATCGCCACATTCGATGACGGCGAACTGCAAACACGGCTAAAGACGGCAACTGTCCGCGCGCGCATCGCACCCGAGCAAAAGATGCGCATCGTGCAGGCGCTCACGGCAGACGGTGAGATCGTCGCCATGACCGGCGACGGCGTCAACGATGCGCCCGCCCTAAAGGCCGCGCACGTGGGCGTTGCGATGGGCGGACGCGGCACCGATGTGGCGCGCGAAGCCGCCTCACTCGTGCTGCTTGATGACAACTTCGCGTCCATCGTGCGCGCCATCCGGCTCGGACGGCGCATCTTCGACAACCTGCAAAAGTCAATGTCGTATTTGCTTGCAGGGCATGCGCCCATTGCCGGAATGGCGATGCTCCCGGTGCTGATCGGTTGGCCAGGAATGTTGTTCCCGGTTCACATCGCTTTCATGGAGCTGATCATCGGCCCGGCCTGCTCGCTCGTTTTCGAAAATGAGCCGTCGGAGGCCACCGTCATGCAACGCCCACCGCGCGACACGAACGCACAATTGTTCGGCGCTGCCTCGCTCAGCTTCTCGCTGCTGCAAGGCCTCGGGGCGCTCGCCGTGGTCGTTGTCGCCTACGGTTGGGGACTGCAAAATATGCTGGAACC
>JANXNO010000139.1 GCA_025354075.1 Burkholderiales bacterium
CCTTATACGCCTCCAGAATCGGCATGCCGTAAATCGGGCTCCCCTTTTCCAGCGCGAGCGGGTTCACTACGTCATTTGCGCCGAGCACCAACACCACATCAGTTTGCGCGAAGTCGGAGTTGATGTCCTCCATTTCATGCACCTGATCGTAAGGCACTTCCGCCTCGGCCAGCAACACGTTCATGTGGCCCGGCATACGACCCGCAACGGGGTGAATCGCGTATTTCACGTTGATGCCTTTGGCGATAAGCTTTTGTGCGAGCTCCTTCACCGCGTGCTGCGCACGGGCAACGGCCAGACCGTAACCCGGCACGATCACGACGCTGTCCGCGTTCGACAGCATGAAGGCCGCGTCATCTGCGCTACCGCTCTTCACCGGGCGTTGCTCCTTGGAACCCGTCACTGTGCCGCCTTCGCCACCGAAGCCGCCCAGGATCACGCTGATGAACGAGCGGTTCATCGCCTTGCACATGATGTAACTCAGGATCGCGCCGGACGAGCCGACCAGCGAACCGGCGATGATCAGCATGGGGTTATTCAGCGAAAAACCGATGCCTGCCGCGGCCCAACCAGAATAACTGTTGAGCATCGATACCACGACGGGCATGTCTGCGCCACCGATGGGGATGATGATGAGCACGCCGAGCAAAAAGCCGAGCGCGATGATCAGCAAAAAGTCGTTGAAGGACTGCGAATGCCAGAAGCCAAAAATGAAGAACAATACGGCCAGACCGAGCACCGCGTTCAGCGGGTGCTGGCCTTTGAAAGTGACCGGCGCGCCCTGAAACAAGCGAAACTTGTATTTGCCTGAGAGCTTGCCGAATGCAATCACCGAACCCGTAAACGTGATGGCACCGATGAACGCGCCAAGCGCGAGTTCGATGCGGTTACCGCCGGGGATCATGCCGCCTTTTTCGGTGATGGCGAAGGCCCACGGCTCGACGACGGCCGCGACCGCAATGAACACCGCCGCCAAACCAATCATGCTGTGCATGAACGCCACCAGCTCCGGCATCTTGGTCATCTCCACACGCTTGGCCATGACGGCGCCGACGCCGCCACCGATGACAAGCCCGGCGAGCACGTACCCCAGGCCCGTGATCGAACCTTTGGACAACTCGTAAATCAGCGCGCATGTCGTGATGGCCGCGATGGCCATACCCACCATCCCGAAACGATTGCCGCGGATTGAGGTCGTCGGATGCGACAGGCCCTTGAGCGCCTGAATGAAAAAGACCGATGCAACAAGATAAAGAAGAACGACGAGGTTCATGCTCATTTGGCGACCTCCGTTTTCTTGTCTTTCTTCTTGAACATTTCCAGCATGCGCTTGGTCACGAGAAATCCGCCGAACACGTTCACCGCCGCCAGCGCCACCGCCAGCACGCCCATTGTTTTGCCAAGCGTAGTTTCAGTCAGCGCAGCCGCCAGCATCGCGCCGACAATGATGATCGCCGAGATTGCGTTGGTCACGGCCATCAGTGGCGTGTGCAGCGCAGGGGTGACGTTCCATACCACGTGATAGCCCACGTAAATGGCCAGCACGAAGATGATCAGGTTGATGACGATATGGTCTACGCCGCTCATTTTTTATCTCCCGTAACCAACGTCGCAGCCACGATGTCGTCTTCCATATTGATCGCAAACGCACCTGTTTTGAAATCAACCAGCAGCTTCAAAAAATCCAGCAAATTGCGTGAGTACAGCGCGCTGGCATCCTGCGGCAGCAGCGCTGCAAGATTGGTGTGCCCGACCAGCGTGACGCCATGTTTCACGACCACCTCGTCCTTCACGGTCAACGGGCAATTGCCGCCCTGCTCCGCCGCCAGATCGACGATCACTGAGCCCGGTTTCATCGCCTTGACCATCTCTTCGGTGACCAGCACAGGAGCCGGACGTCCGGGGATCAAGGCTGTGGTGATCACCACATCGGCGAGCGCCACTTTTTTGGCCACTTCCACTCGTTGCCGATCCATCCAGCTTACTGGCATCGGTTTGGCGTAACCGCCAACACCAACCGCCGCTTCGCGCTCTTCGTCCGTTTCATACGGCACGTCGATGAACTTGGCACCCAGCGATTCAACCTGCTCTTTCACCGACGGACGCACGTCCGAAGCTTCAATCACAGCGCCCAATCGCTTCGCCGTCGCAATCGCCTGCAAGCCCGCGACGCCAACGCCAAGAATCACCACGCGTGCGGCTTTCACCGTGCCCGCGGCGGTCATTAACATTGGGAAAAATTTGGGGTAATGATTCGCCGCGAGCATCACGGATTTGTAGCCTGCGATATTCGCCTGCGACGACAGAACGTCCATGCTCTGCGCACGCGAGGTGCGCGGTGCCTTGTCCATTGAGAAGCCGTTGACACCACGTGCCTTGATCGCCGCGATGCCTTCCGTATTGAACGGGTTGAGCAGGCCGACTACGTTGGCACCGCTCTTGATCGCTGCAAGTTCCGCGTCGTTTGGACCGCGCACTTTGAACACGATGTCGCTGCTGGCGAGCACGTCCGTCGCACTCGCGCTCACAGTGGCACCCGCCGTAGCGTAGGCCGCGTCGAGCAGACTGGAGGCAGCGCCCGCGCCAGATTCGATCACGACCGTGATGCCAGGAATGGCAGCCATTTTTTTGACTGTTTCCGGAGTGGCTGCGACGCGTGTTTCCCCCGCCGCCGTCTCTTTGATGATGCCAATCTGCATCGGGCACCTCCTTTATTTTTGACCATTGTCAGTGTAGCCGCTTTTGCTGGCGGCTTTCTGTGTCACCTGAGTGAAATCCTGTGCTCAGTACTGCGCAACATAGAGTAGATTCAAGGATTAGGAATTTGCCCGGAGATGCTCATGTTTAATGTGAAACGAACCGTTCTAGCGCTTTCGCTAGCCTTTTTGGCGTCCGTGCCCCAGGCGGCAACCCTCAAAGCCGCCGCGCAAAACGACATCCTCACTGCCGATCCGCACTCGCAGAATCATGCGACGACCAACGCGATCCTGATGCATGTATACGAGGGTTTGACGCGCTACAACGCGAAGTTTGAAGTTGAACCGGCGCTGGCCACCAAATGGACCTACATCTCGCCGACTCAAGTGCGCTTCGACCTGCGCAAAGGCGTGAAATTTCATGACGGATCGCCGATGACGGCCGACGACGTGGTGTTCAGTTTTAACCGCATCAAGCAGCCCCAGGGCACGATGCAGATCTACATTGCGGGCATCACCGAGATCAAGAAAATCGACGACTACACCGTCGATTTCATCATGCCCGCACCGAACCCGATTCTGCTGAGGAACATCATCGATTTCCGCATCATGAGTAAGGCATGGGCCGAGAAAAATAAGGTCACGAATATTCAGGATTACAAGGCGAAAGAAGACACCTACGCCGCGCGCAACGCAATGGGCACCGGGCCTTACATGTGGAAAGGCTGGGCACCTGAACAGAAGATTGAGTTCACTGAGAACACCAACTGGTGGGGCAAAAAAGACGGCAACGTCACAAGCTACACCTACCTGCCTATCAAGGCTGATGCCACGCGCATCTCTGCCCTCATTGCGGGTGACGTAGATCTGGTTACTGAAGTGCCGCCGCAAGACGTCGAACGCCTGAAAAAAGACCCCAAGCTGCGCGTGATGGAAGGCATTGAAGTGCGCACCATTTTCCTCGGCATGGATCAGTTCAGCGACGAAGCAAAATACACCGACGTCAAAGGCAAAAATCCATTCAAGGACAAGCGCGTTCGTGAAGCGTTGTCGCTCGCCGTTGATCGCGAAGGCATCAAAAAAGCCATCATGCGCGGCCTGTCCGTGCCCGCAGCGATCATGGTTGCGCCGGGCGTAAACGGATATGGCACCGACATCGACAAAGCCGAATACAACCCAGAAAAAGCCAAGAAATTGCTGGCCGAAGCGGGCTATCCGAACGGCTTCGGACTGACGCTCGACTGTCCGAACAATCGCTACGTCAATGACGAAAAGGTGTGTCAAGCCGTGGTTGCGATGTGGGCCAAGATTGGCATGAAACCGAAGTTGAATTCAATGAATTTCGCGCCGTACATCGCGAAGATTCAAAACTTCGACACCAGCGTTTACATGCTCGGCTGGGGCGTGGCGACCTATGACGCGCTGTACTCGCTGCAATCGCTGGTGCGCACCAAAACCACTGGTGCCGATGGCAACTTCAACCTGGGGCGCATCAACGACACGCGTCTTGACGCGATCATCGATCAGCTCAAAACCGAGCCTGATGAAATCAAGCGCAACGCCCTGATCCGCCGTGCGCTGGAACGCACCAAGGAAGAAAGCTACTACGTGACGCTGCACCACCAGATTCGTCCCTGGGCGATGAAAAAAGAAGTGACAACGATTCACCGCTCGGATGATCGTCCGGAAGCGCGATTCGCCAAGGTTTCGGGCGGAGGCTCGTAGGTCGGCGCTGGCAATCCACGTTTATTCCCGATGAGAGAAAAGGCACCACGCGGTGCTTTTTTTCATTTTCAACAGCAATCAGCGTGTTGCTTAAGCCTTTTGTGCAAAAGGGCTACGACTCATTTTTCGCCAAAGTCGCTTTTAGTTGAATACTGCATCTAGACTCATATTGTGTGCGACTTTCAGCAAAAAGCTTTAACGCGCTCGCCACATTCATGTTCCCCGAATCTTGCTGCATGTTCGCAATCACGCTGGAAAATATGCGCCACTACATAATGCTCAAGAACGGCGCTCGCCAAGGCGATGGGCGCGGTCGGATGTAGATCTGATCGGCCGCGATTTCCGCAGCGCGTATCGCCGCAGCGTTACCCGAGATGCGTGCGTCAATGTAGACCAACACCGCGTTGAATTGCGGCCCCAACGTTCCAGCGCGCTGAAACATCGCGCGCCCTTCCAGCGCAGATTTTGCGGCAGCGACGGGATCAAACTCAACCTCATATATCGCCCTTTGCAGCCACAGCGCTGCGTGTCTCGG
>JANXNO010000165.1 GCA_025354075.1 Burkholderiales bacterium
AGCGGCTTGCCGCGACCTGGTCTTTTGCAACGTTAGCGGGTCGCGGCAAGCCGCTCCTATAAATCGGCCCTAGTGCCGAAAGTGGCGAACGCCGGTGGTGACCATCGCCACGCCACGTTCGTTGGCGGCGCTAATCACCTCTTCATCGCGCATGCTGCCACCGGGCTGAATCACGGCGATTGCGCCGACGTCAATCAACACGTCTAGTCCATCGCGGAACGGAAAAAACGCGTCGCTCGCGGCGACTGATCCCTCAAGCGACAAACCCGCATGCTCTGCCTTGATTTTGGCGATGCGCGCTGAATCAACGCGGCTCATTTGCCCAGCGCCGATGCCAAGCGTGCGTCCGTCTTTGGCGAACACAATGGCATTCGATTTCACAAACTGCGCAACCTGCCAGACGAACTGCATATCTTTCAGTTGCTGGGCGGTAGGCGCTAGTTGAGTCACCACTTTGAGCGATGTTGGATCGAGCTTGTGCGTATCCGCGCTCTGCACTAGCAGTCCGCCGCCCACGCGTTTCATTTCAAGCGTATTGGCGCTCTCGAACAGGCTTTTGATCGGTACCTTGAGCACACGCACGTTGATTTTTTTAGATAGCAATTCAAGCGCTTCTGCGGTGTAAGCGGGTGCAATCAATACTTCAAGAAACTGTTTGGCCACCGCTTCAGCACAGGCCACATCCACCTCGCGATTGAAAGCGATGATGCCACCGAATGCCGAGGTTGGATCCGTCGCCAGCGCGCGGTTGTATGCCTCCAACGGCGTATCGCCCAACGCTACGCCACACGGGTTTGCGTGCTTCACGATGACGCAGCAGGTGTCATCGAACGCACGCACGCAATCCCACGCGGCGTCGGCGTCGCCCACGTTGTTGTACGACAGCTCTTTACCTTGCAATTGCGTGTACTTCGACAGCGATCCGGTGGCTGGCGATTCATCACGATAAAAGGCCGCGCTTTGATGCGGGTTCTCGCCGTAGCGCATATCCTGCGCCTTGGTCCATTGCAGCGTCAACACATCGGGGTAAGCGCGCGGCTCACCTTCGAGTTCGCGGCAGGTCAGGTAATTGCCGATGGCCGCGTCGTAGGCGGCGGTGTGAGTGAACGCTTTCTTCGCCAATGCGAAGCGTGTTTTACGTGACAATTCGCCAGCGTTAGCTTTTATTTCATCGGCAAGCGCTGCGTAATCGGCGGCGTCGACGACGATAGCCACGCCTTCCCAGTTCTTTGCCGCCGCGCGCACCATCGTCGGCCCGCCGATGTCGATGTTTTCAATCGCATCTTCCAGCGAGCAACCGGGCTTGGCAACAGTCTCGCGAAACGGATAAAGATTGACCACGACAAGATCAATCAACGGAATATTGGCCGCTTCAACCGCGCTCATGTGCTCGGACAAAAGACGATTGGCGAGGATGCCGCCATGCACTTTGGGGTGCAGCGTTTTCACACGACCATCGAGCATTTCCGGAAAGCCGGTGTAATCGCCGACGTCGATGACCTTGAGTCCCGCATCCCGAATCAGCTTGGCGGTGCCTCCGGTGGAAAGCAGTTCAACGCCATACGCGGCGAGCGATTGCGCGAATTCGAGCAGGCCGGATTTGTCGGAAACGGAGAGCAGCGCCCGGGTGATGTTGCGATTCATGAATCAGTCTTGCGCCAGTTTGATCTTGTGTTTGTCGAGTTTGGCGCGCAAGGTGTTGCGGTTGATGCCGAGCATTGAAGCCGCTTCCGATTGATTGCCTTTGGTGCGGATCAACACATCTGAAATCAGCGATTTTTCAACGCTGCCAATCACCAGTTCGTACAGATTATCAGCGGGCTCGCCGTCAAGTTTGGCCAGGTAATCGCTCAGCGAATGGCCGACCGCTTCGGCAATGGCGGCGTGGCCATTCAGTTTGGGACGTTTCATTGTTGTTGTTCTCTTCTTGAGTAGTGTTCTAGTGTTTGGTCAGTGCCGATGAGCCCGAATAAACATAGGGTTCAAGCGGTAGTCGATCATGAAAATCAGCGAGATGTGAAAAGTAGGCGACTACGGCGGCGAGTTGCGCGCCGCTGGCGGTCAACACGTTAAGCTGATCGCGAAAGTCTTCTGCCCCCGGCAGGCCTTTGGTGTACCAGCCAATGTGTTTGCGCGCGCTGCGCACCCCAGTGTCATTGCCATACAGCGTGTAATGGTCTTCGAGATGGTCTTGCATGAGAGCGGCAACCTCGGACACTTTAGGCGCGGGTGGCATGCAGCCGTTATCAAAGTGGTGCGTCGTATCGCGAAAAATCCACGGTCGGCCCTGTGCTGCGCGCCCGATCATCACAGCATCTGCCCCGGTGTAATCGAGCACGGCCTTCGCCTTTTGCGGCGAGTCAATATCGCCATTGGCAATCACTGGGATCGAAACCGCCGCCTTCACCGCCTTGATGCTGTCGTACTCGACTGTACCGTCGTCAAAGCCACACGCGCGACTGCGACCATGCAAGGTGAGCGCCTGAATGCCAGCGTTTTCTGCAATCTGCGCGATGCGGATCGCGTTGTTGTACTCAGGGCTCCAGCCGGTGCGCGTTTTCAGCGTGACTGGCACGTCAACGGCCTGCACAACTGCATCCAGAATGCGCGCCACCAGCGCCTCATTGCGCAGCAGTGCTGAACCCGCCTCAACCCTGCACACTTTCTTCTTGGGGCAACCCATGTTGATATCAATAATCTGCGCGCCGCGCGACACATTGAAGCGAGCGGCTTCTGCCATTACCTGCGGATCGCTGCCCGCGATCTGCACAGCAATCGGCGCGGCTTCGCCGTCATGATTCATGCGATGCATCGACTTTGGGGTTTGCCACAGCTCCGGCTTTGACGCGACCATTTCGCTGACCGCATAGCCCGCGCCAAATTGCCGACACAACATCCGGAAGGGGCGATCGGTGACCCCAGCCATCGGTGCGATCACGAGCCGATTTTTGAGGATGTAGGGGCCGATGCGCAGCATGTGTGTGCAGAAGAAATGCAATGGGGAAATTTGAGCGGAGACGCGATTATAGCGGCATCAATGCCTGAAAATAAGGCACTCTACTCAACAAAAAATTTAATCTTCTCGTTGCGTCCCACCTTGACAGGTAGGATCAATTCACGGCGAGTCTTCGCGTAATTTCGCGTCGTAGTAGTGGCAGCATTTGCACGGCAGTGAGACCAAGCCCACGCGGTACATCGGCGAGCCAGCCGCCGCGATCAAAGCCGTAGGCGAGTAGGCCAGTGAAGCCGATGCGTGCGACGCGGTCGACGCCGCGTGACCTGCTGAATTTAGCCAGGGTTGCTGCGATTGTCTTGTTGGTCGTTTGCCGCGCGAATGCATCGCCCAAGTCCTGCGCATCGCGTAGACCGAGATTGAGACCTTGCGCCGCCACGGGATGCAATCCTTGCGCAGCGTTGCCCAACGCGACGATAGCGCCGCCCGCGCGCGGTTCAACAAATCGCCAGATTAGTGGATAGCTGGTCAACTTTGCTGTCGTTGTCAGGGTGCCCATAGAACTCCCAAACGCAGCGTTTAATTCTTCGTTAAACGCGACTTCGGCTGACACCAACATGCGCTCTGCATCAGCGCGCGCGCGCGCCCAGACGACCGTCCATTCGCCATCCGCTCGCGGAATGAGCGCGAGCGCTCCTCCTGCGGTGAAGCGTTCAAACGCTACGCCCGCCCGGGGCTTGCTTGCGGAAATACGGGTAATGATCGCCATCTGCCCTGAATCGCGCTCCAAGCGCTTGAATTCCGGCACGAAGTCGGATGCGGCGCCATCGGCGAGGATTACGCAATCTGCGGCCAATTTCTCGCCTGATGCGAGATGGATGACGGCGCGCTGTGCCTCGTGTTGTACTGACTCGGCTTTTGCGCCGTACAGAACGTTGATATGGGCTGCATTCACTGCGCGGTCGAGCGCTGATTTGAGTGCAGGGTAGGGGGTCGCTGCGCCTAACTCTGATGCAGCAACGTCCTTCGCGTCAAGCGTCAACAAGCCGAACGCGCCGCGTTGGGTGATTTCAACTTGGCGAATCGGGGCGCGCTGTTGTGCGTCAACGCTGACGCCCAGTTTTGACAAAAATCGCCATGAAGCAGCGGACAATGCGATGTTGCGGTCGCTGAACGATTCGGTTGCGCGTGGAGCGGCTTCGAGGATTGTTATGTCGCTTGCGATGCTGCGCTCTTTGAGTGCTAGCGCGGCTGCCAGGCCGACGGGGCCACCGCCTACGATTAGAGTTTTCATCGTGATTTCACGATGACCGTCTGGCTCATGTTGGCTATCCAAACTGCCGTCATACTCGCCGACGTCGGGTATCCAGCAGTCGGCATCAACCGTTGGTCATTCACCATAACTCTGGCCGCAAACTTTCTGGATTCCCGGCTTTGCCGAGAATGACGCCAATGCGTGGGCAAAGTCCAATTACCGCGCGCAAGCCGCCTCGACCTCTGCGACCGTTTTCGGCGCAGTAATAGTCAAATTTTCATTGCCGCCAGCCGTGATCAACACGTCGTCTTCAATGCGTACTCCAATGTTCCAGAAGTGTTCCGGCACTGCCGCATCAGGTCGGATATACAGTCCCGGCTCATTGGTGATCATCATGCCCGGTTGAAGCGTTTGCCACACGCCTTTTTTGCGGTAATCGCCCGCATCATGCACGTCCATGCCAATCCAGTGACCGGCGCGGTGCATGTAGAACTGCATGTAGAGCTTCCCTTCGATCACCTGATCTAGGCTACCTTTGAGCAGACCGAGATCGAGCATGCCCTGCGACAACACGCGAATCGCGACCTCGTGGTACTCGTTGAACGGATTGCCCGGCTTGAGCACGTCCATGCAGGCAAGCTGCGCGTTGAGGACAGACTGATACACGTCACGCTGCGGGCCGCTGAATTTGCCGTTGACCGGGAAGGTGCGGGTGATGTCGCTGGCGTAGCCTTCGTATTCGCAACCGGCGTCGATCAACAACAGATCACCGTCCTGCATTTTTCGATTACTGTCGTTGTAGTGCAGCACGCACGCGTTGGGGCCGCTGGCGACGATGTGGTTGTACGCAGGCGTGCGCGCGCCGTGGCGGATGAACTCATGCGACAGTTCAGCCTCAACGTGATATTCGTACTGGCCGGGCCGTGCAGTTTTCATGGCGCGGGCGTGCGCCATTGACGAAATTTCTGCGGCGCGACGCATCAGCGCAATCTCGTGCGCATCCTTGATCAATCGCATGTCGTCGAGCGTTGCGCGCACATCAATCACGCTGTTCGGGGCGGACACGCCAGTGCGAGCCATGTTGCGTACCGCGTTGATCGCGGCAGCGATCTGCGCGTCCCACGATGCACCCATGCCGACGGGCGTATGAACCGCGCTGCGATCCGCCATCAGTTTAGGCAGCTCTTCAGCTAATTTTTCAATCGGGAAGGCTTCGTCAAATCGAAAAATATCTTTGGCTGCGTCCGGGCCGTAACGATAGCCGTCCCAAATTTCGCGCTCCAGATTTTTCTCGCGGCAAAACAAAATCGCCTTGCGTTCG
>JANXNO010000002.1 GCA_025354075.1 Burkholderiales bacterium
ACATGCACCATGTCCACGCCGGTCGCACGGCCGAGCATGATGCCGAAGAAGTGCGGCAGGCTGCCGGGGCTGGGGCTGCCGAAGTTGGCTTTGTCCTTGTTGCCTTTAAGCCAGGTGACGAACTCCGCCATGTTTTTGGCCGGGTGATTGGGCGGCACGGCGAGGGCGAATTGAAAGTGCCCGACCATGCCGATGGGCGTCATGTCGGTGGCGGGGTCGTAGCCCGGATTTTTGAAGATGAGCTGCGACAGCACGGGCGTGACCAGCGGCGCCAGCAGCATCGCGCTGCCGTCCGCAGGCGAGGCGCGCAATGCTTCCACCGCGATCTTGCCACCAGCACCGGCACGGTTGTCGACGATGATCTGCTGGCCCGCTGGCAGGCCTTCGCGCATCTTGTCCGCCAGGATGCGGGCGATCAGATCAGCACCGCCACCGGGGGCGAAGCCGAGGATGATTTTTGATTGCGCGGGGACTTGCGCGAGCGCGGTGCGCGGCAGCGTCGCCAGCGCGGGTGCTGCGATTGCACCGAGCAGTATCTGGCGGCGAATGGTGGAAAGCTTTTGCATGACGTCATCCTGTGTTGTGGGTCTGTGGATTATGAGCGCAGGCGCGGCGGGTTGCCCTTGTTAGGAGCGGCTTGCCGCGACCCGTCCGTGGTGGGAGCGGGGTCGCGGCAGAGCCGCTCCTACAAGTAGTGCATCGCCAAAACAATTGACGCGCACGTCAACAATGGCGCTATTCCGCTAGCATCGAAGCCATGAATGCAGCCCTCACCTTCCCGCACGACGCCCCGCCCGATGCGGGTGAATTCACCGACATCGCGCGCGGCATCAAGTGGATCCGCATGCCGCTGCCGTTTGCGCTGGATCACATCAATTTGTGGCTGATTGAGGAAGAGGACGGGTGGGCGGTTGTTGACACCGGTTTCGGCGTTGAAGCGACTCGCGCGCTGTGGGAAAAGCACTTCTTGGAAACGATGGGCGGCAAGCCGATCACGCGCATCATCTGCACGCACTACCACCCGGATCACCTGGGCAATGCGCAGTGGCTTGCCGAGCGTTTTGCGACACGTGAAGGACCGCTGGTCGTTGAGATGAGCCTGATGGAACTCCTCGCCGCGCACAGCGTGGCCGAGGGCAGCGGCGCATATCAGCGCGCAACACTTGCGAAATTTTTTCACTCGCATGGATTGACGCAGGAACAGGTCGACGTCACGGCCAATCGCGGCAACACGTACAGCGGCGGCGTGCCGACGCGGCCGCCGTCTTGCCAGCGAATTTCGCCGGGTGACACGGTCGAAATCGGCGGTAAATTCTGGAGCGTGATCGGCGGCTACGGCCACACCACCGAGCACCTGAGTTTTTATTGCGAAGAGATCAAAGTGCTGATTTCCGGCGACATGCTGCTGCCGAAAATTTCCACCAACATCAGCGTGTGGCCGGTGACGCCGCTGGCCGACCCGGTGACGGACTACGTGAACTCGCTGCAGGCGTACAAATATTGCGAGCCGGACACGCTCGTTCTGCCGTCGCATGGGCTGCCGTTTCGCGGCATCGCGGCGCGCGTCGAAGCGCTGGAAACGCATCACGAAGATCGCATGAATGATTTGTACGGCGCGGTGGCGGAAGGCCCGAAAACGGCCGCCGAACTCATCCCCACGCTGTTCCGCCGCAAGCTCGATAACCATCAATTGTTCTTCGCCATCGTCGAGGCCGTGGCCCACGTGAACCACGGCTGGCGTATAGGGCGATTGACGCGGGATGTGGGCGAGGATGGGTTGATTCGATTTGGTGTGGCGGGCGGTTAGGGAAGATTCGTACGGCTACCTGTGGTCAGCAACTTTCTCGTGAAAACCTTAATAGATAGGGGCTGAAGGTCAATATTTATGAAAGTCGACAATCGCGAATAGGTGCCAGTAGCCCCTACTCAATTGGGCGTTCGGCGTAAAGCTGTATGGCTGCGTTGGCCTAAAACCCAGCTGGCGTAGGGTGTGCACCAGGAATGGTAGTCGCAGGCAACCTGGTTCGACCCTCGCGTCGGTGCGCACTTTGGTGCGGCACGCTACGCGGAACTTAACTCAAGCCACCACTAAACTCGCCGCCCGCTGATAGTCTGCATCGCCTGTCACCTTCCATTCTTCGTGACAGGCGTATACCAGTTTGATCACATGCTCGTCGTCGGACGCTGCACCTGCCAGCAGTACCTCCGGCCACGGCAACACGTTTACCGCAATGATCGGTGGATCGCCCTTGACGCGGCTCGCCGCTACGCCCGCCGCATAGGCGCGCGCATAGTGGCGCACCGCGATAAGTGGCTCGTCCAGCCACGGCATGAGCAGGCGCAGCGCGTGCGCGCTGGTAATCAGGTGCAGCACGGTGAAATTCTTAGTTCGCAGATAAATCGCCAGTGCCTGTGCGGCGAGTTCGCGCGGCGTGCTGTCATGCACTGCGAGGCGATCTGCGCCGTCACGAAAAGCTGGCGTTTGTGCAAACGCAGTCATGCGCAGCGCGATCAAACCGGCGTCGCTATGCCAGTCGCCCGCCTGCGCGGCGATGCCCGCCAGCCACGTTGACACATCCGAATCCGCGTCTGTCTCTGGCCCGCCAAATGGTGCCAGCGGCATGTGCCAGCACGCCCAATGCGCGAGCCCGGATGCCAGTTCGTCGTCATGCTCCGCAACTACGGCGCTGGCCGTGCGCAGCAAGCCGTGAAAGGCTGCGGCTCCGACGCCGTCCATGAGCTGCGGCAGCGTCCTGCGCAACGTCGCGTCGCGACCGTGCACAGCGATTGCCTGCGCGAAATGCGTTCGCAGCGATGCGAACGCCGTCAGATCGCCTCGCTTTGCCAACCAGTCTTTGCAAGCGGGCGTGAGTGGGGGCGCGGGATCCAGTTTGGCGCTGTCGATGGTGAAGAACGACTCCATGCGCGCCGCATCTGCACCCAGCGAATTCAGCGCCACCAGCGCCATCGGCAGGTGATTGCTCAGGTCGCCGTGATATTCCGGCGCGAACGCCCGCGCACGGTCCAGCAATGCGGTCAAAGTGGCGGAGGCGGTCGGAGTCTCGGTGCTAATCATGGCGCGCCCTGTGCGGTAATCGATAGAAGTGAGTCATGCTAAAAGCTCAAGTTAACTTGAGGTCAAGCACTTTTTCAGGAAAACGAATGCAATGAGTGAATCCCTGATCAGCATCGGCGAACTTGCAGAACGCGCCGGTGTGCCGCGCAGCGCGTTGCGCTTTTATGAGGAGCAGGGCTTGCTCAAGAGCGCGCGCACGACAGGCGGTCAGCGCCGCTACACCCGCGACATGCTGCGCCGCGTCGCCTTCATTCGCACGGCGCAAAACGTCGGTCTGCGGCTTGAAGATATCGCGGAAGCGCTAGCGCAACTGCCCGAATCACGCACGCCCTCCAAGAGCGACTGGACGCGCCTGTCCAAGCGCTGGCGCACCGTGCTCGGCGAGCGAATTCATGCGCTCGAAGTGCTGCGCGATCAGCTTGATCAATGCATTGGTTGCGGTTGCTTGTCGCTCACGGCTTGCAAGCTGTACAACCCGGCAGATCAAGCAGCAGTGCGGGGTAGCGGGCCACGTTATCTGTTGGGTGACCCGAAACCGAAGGTATAAACGACGATAATCGCGTACTTATGAGCACGGAAATCACCCACCTGTTTCACCACGCGCGGCACACACGAGCCGTGGCAGAGATGATTTACAACGAGTTCTGGATCGACGTGGTCGACGGCTTGACCCTTGAGTTTCTCGAAGAACATTTGCGGAGCACGTATGATCCGTCGCGCATTCCGCTGTCGCTGATTGCGCGGGTCGATGGCCAGTTGGTCGGCACCGTCAACCTGATCGAAAACGACGACAGAAAACGCACGCATCTGCGGCCATGGCTCGCGGCAATGGTGATGGCGAAGGAATTTCGCGGGCAGGGCGTCGGCACGCAACTCGTGCGCGCACTGCTCGCTGAGGCGCAGCGGCTGGGCTTTGCAACAGTTTACTTTGGCACCGATGGGTCGGGCTTTTATGAACGCATCGGGGCGGTAAAACATGAAAACGTTAAAGACGATTTCTGCATCATGCGGTT
>JANXNO010000242.1 GCA_025354075.1 Burkholderiales bacterium
GTTTTTACAACGCGGGCAATATCGATTACACCGTCAATGCCGCAGAACCATTGCACGTTCCAAGTAATAATTTTCATTTGATACCGGCGCGCATAAAAGATTGCACGAATTGTCGCTGGAACAGCAGAAACGCTAGCAGCAAGGGCGCAGCGGTCAACAACGTCGCTGCGGTGATGATCGACCAGTCGATACCCTGATCGGTCGACGCAAAGACTTGCAATCCGACTGTCAGCGGACGCGAATTGACGGAGTTCGTAACGACGAGCGGCCACAAAAAATTGTTCCAGTGATAACTCACCGAAACCAGTGCGAACGCCACGTACACCGGTTTGGCCAACGGCACATAAACGCGCCACAAAATCTGCATGCTGCTTGCACCTTCCATCGTTGCCGCTTCCACCAGTTCTTTGGGAATGCTTTTAAACGTTTGTCGCAACAGAAAGATTGCAAACGCCGAGGCAAAGTAGGGCAGCCCGATGCCAAACAACGTGTCGATCAATCCTAGTTTGCTCATCGTCTTGTAGTTTTCGACCAGCAGAATATCTGGCATGATCATGAGCTGAACTAGCACCAGCGCGAACAACACGTTTTTGCCACGAAATTCGTAGCGCACGAACGCATAAGCCGCAAGCGTGCAGAGCACGAGCTGCGAACACAAAATAAGCGTGACGAGAAGCGTTGTGTTCAGGAAGTAACGCGCGAAAGGTGCCGCCTGCCACGCGCGCTCAAAGTTTTCCAGCGTCAACGGCGCCAGCAATGTGAACTTGGCCGAATACTCAGATGGATGAAACGCCGTCCACACCGCGTACAGCAGCGGCAATATCCACAGAATCGCTAGCAGCCACGCAGCGACCGTGTCGACGATGCCCGCTGCGCTCTGTGATCCTGCCTGCGACACTAGTAATGTGCCTTTTTGTCGAGCACAAAAAACTGCACTAACGCAACGGCTGCGAGCGTGCCAAGTAGCACTACTGTGATGGCCGCTGCATAGCCTTGATCCCAGAATTTGAAGCCCACTTCGTACAAGTGATACAGCAGCAAACTCGTGGCGTTGTCAGGCCCGCCGCGCGTCATCACGACCACGTGATCGACCATGCGGAATGCATTGATCACGGCATTCACCAACACAAAAATCGTGGTCGGCATCAACAGCGGCCACAATACACGACGGAAGAAGAACCAGCGGCCTGCGCCTTCAATCGCCGCGGCCTCGCGCAAACTCGGGCTGATACCTTGCAGGGCGGCAAGGTAGAAGATCATGAAGAAGCCTGCCTCTTTCCAGACGGCAACAGCGGTGATGCTGGCTAGTGCGGTGGACTTGTCTCCTAACCAGTTGTGAGAAGGCAGGCCAAAAAAGCCACCGACTTGCTCCAACAACCCGTAGCTCGGCGTATAGAAAAAAAGCCAGATGTTCGCCACCGCAATCATGGGCAAGACGGTCGGCGTGAAGTACGCCATGCGCAGAAGTCCCCGCCCCATCATCTTGCCATTGACCCACAACGCCATCGCAAGCGCGAGACCAACCGAGAGCGGGATCGTCGCCAGCGCGAACCACAGGTTGTTGCGCAGCGCCTGCCAAAAAATGGGATCGTCAATCATCGACGCATAGTTCTCGAGCCCGACGAACACGCTAGGGCGATTGGGCTTTGGCGTGGACATGAAGCTGTCGACGAGCGTTGCAACCGCCGGGTAATGCGTGAATGCCACCAGCAGCGCGAGCGCTGGCAGCAGCATGAGATAGGCGTGCGCCTGACGGCCTGCGTTCATAAGTCGCAAATCACGATGCAGCGCACGCAGTGTCCATCACTACTTGTAACTGCGCAACAAGCGCTCGGCTTCCCGCTGCGCGTCTTTCATCGCAGCTTCGGGTGTTTTGCTACCGGTTAGTGCGGCTTGCAAACCATCGTTCAACGCCTTGGTTACACGCTGATTGTCGTGCGTGGACAACTCGGCAACCGCATATTGCAACTGATCACGGGCGACAGATGCCGGTGGATATTCACTGGCATATTTCTTCAACGCGGGTGTGTCCCACGCAGCAGGTGACACCGCAACGTAGCCTGTCTCTATGCCCCATTGAGCGGCCCGCTCAGGTTGCGTTAACCACTTGGCAAACTTGAACGCCGCCTCTTGCTGTGCTGGCGTCGCCTTTTTGAAGATAAAGAAATTGCCGCCGCCGGTGGGTGAGCCACGCTTTTTGCCCTGCGGCAACATCGCCACGCCAAAGTCAAACTTCGCATTGCTGCGAATATTGGTCAAGTTGCCGGTGGTCGTCCAGATCATGGCGACTTTCTTCTCCATGAAATCCTTCGGTGTGGTGCCCCATTCGACAACGCCGGATGGATGCACGCCGTGTTTCTTCGACAGATCAACCCAGTACTGCAGCGCCTCGATCACCTTCGGGTCATCGAAGCGTGTTTGATTGCCTGCATCGTTAGCGAGGATCACGTCGTTCTCAGTGGTCAGCCCCTGAAACAACCAGTAAGGAAATCCGCTCGACGGAATTTGAACACCATACTGCGTAACCTTTCCTGCGGCATCTTTCTTGGTCAACTTCTGCGACATGCTGGTCATCTCGGACCAGGTTTGTGGCGCTTTACTTGGATCAAGGCCCGCTTCCTTGAACGCCTCTTTGTTCCAGTACAGCACTACGGTCGAGCGTTGAAAGGGAACGCCCCAGGTCTTGCCGCCGATCTGACCGTTCTGCAGGAACGCCTTGTAAAAACCGCCCAGCCAAGCCTTGTCGTCAGCAGACTTTACAAAGGTGTCGATGGGCACAATGGCGTCCTCATCAATCAATGTGAAGGTGTCGGTAGACAAAAGCACTGACGCAACGGGTGGTGTGCCCGCCTTGTGCGCTGTCAGTGCCTTGACGATGGTGTCCTGATAGCTGCCCGCGTAAATCGGTGCGACCTTGATCGTGGGATTGTCCTTGTTGAAGTCGGTCGCAAACTGATCAATCAGTTTGGTGATGGGCCCGCCCACGGCAACCGGAAAGTAGAACGGCACCTCCGTGACTTGCGCGTTCGCCTGCGCTACGAGCGTGACAGCAAGTGCTGCGCCGATGGTGGCAATGTGAAATTTCATGATGTCTCCTCCTTGAAGTTTTGAATTCGAATGAGTTTGCACCGCTAGACGCGCAATCCCTGTTGATTGAAGCAATGCACAGCTTCAGGCGGCCACGCAAGATTGACCGTTTGTCCACGTGCGTATTCACTTTGGCCTGCAATCCGAGCTGTGATCTGCTCGCTACCGATCTGGCAGCGAACCAGCGAATCGGCACCAAGATACTCGCAATCAGTCACCGTTGCCGGGATGTTGCCGTCAAGCGTGACATGTTCGGGCCGGATAGCGATCTTTGACGTAGGTGCATCCACCCGCACAGCAACCAACGAACCGCTGATCAAAGCGCCATCAACTGCCATAACACTCATCGGTGGCGTGCCAATAAATCGCGCGGCAAATAGCGACGCAGGCCGAGCATAAATATCGCGTGGCGAACCGACTTGTTCAATACGGCCATGATTCAACAGCACTACTTGGTCGGCCATGCTCATCGCCTCCGTCTGATCGTGCGTAACGTACACCACGGTCAGTCCGAGCTTTTTTTGCAACGCGCGAAGCTCCTGCCGCATTTCCTGACGCAGTTGCGCGTCGAGGTTCGACAGCGGCTCATCCATCAGGCAGATTTTTGATTCCGCGACCAGTGCGCGAGCCAACGCAACGCGTTGTTGCTGTCCGCCCGACAATTGCGACGGCTTGCGATCACGCAATTTTTCTAACCCCAACAACGACAAAACGCGCGACAACCGGTCGGACTGTTCCTGTTGCGTCGCCTTGCGAACCTGCAGTCCGAACACGATGTTGTCTGCCACGCTCAGGTGCGGAAACAGCGCGTAGCTCTGAAACACCATTGACAGTCCGCGCTTCGATGGTGGTGCGTTGGTGACGTCAATCTCGTTGATCGAGATTCTCCCGACGCTAGCGGTGTCCAGCCCTGCGATCAGGCGGAGGGTGGTGGTTTTGCCGCAGCCAGACGGCCCCAAAAGCACAGTGAAACTGCCGGCTGCTATCGTGAGATCAGACGGCGACAACGCGACCACCGCTCCCCACTGTTTGCCCACTCCTTCAAGTTTTATCGCGCTCACAACACCCCGTTTGGTCTAACCCAACATTTAAGCAGGCGATTATGACTAGATCGCGACAGTCCTTTACTATCCGTGTCGAATAATTTGAAATCTGCATCATGGCAACCAAAAACACCTACGACTGCGCCAAATGCCCCGGATACTGCTGCAGCTACGATTACATCGAAACCAAACCTGCCGACGTTACGCGTTTGGCTAAGCATCACGGCGTTGCGGTGGATGTTGCCCGCGAGAAATTTACGAAGCAGGTTGAGCACGAAGGCGCAACCATGCGCGTGCTGCGTCACCGCAAAGATACGGTGTACAAATCCATGTGCATGTTTTTTGATCAAACGGAACGCCGTTGTACGATTTATGAAGGACGCCCAGCGGTATGCCGGGATTACCCGAACGGTACGAGCTGTGGCTATTACAACTTCCTCAAGTTTGAACGGAAACACCAGGGTGATAACAACTTCATTCCTTCTGCCTAATCGGTTCTCAATGAACGTGTCACGTATTGCTGTGGCCTTCGTTGCAACGGCGATGCTGTTGTCTGCATGTACGCAAGCGCCCATCGTGAAAGATGAGGATCCTGCGGTGTTGCAGCCAAGGCCTGTGGTCGTCGCCCCCGTTGTCCCCGAGGTGCCGCCACCCACGGTGTCGGCCATGCCCGCCATTCCGCCGAAAGATGCGGCGACCGGAAGCGTCGGCTCGGCAGGTGGCGCGGTTGCGCCGTCACGCGGTCAGCTCTCGGCAGTACAGATCGCGGCGGTAGCTTCAGTGACTCCCGAGGGCACCACGCGATATGAGTGCGTGAAAGGCAAAACAGGCGCTGAAACGCGCGCTGCCATTACGTTTCCGGAAAAGTCAGGTCGCATCTGCGCGCGCTTCCCCGCGATGGGGCCGTGCCAATACGAGCGTGAAGCTTGCCGCGCGACAGGCGGTCGGGTGATTCGCTTTGACGGTGCCGAAATTACTAAGGATGTTGAAAAAGAGTACGACAAGCAGGTGCAGCGGTTCCGCTTGAATGCGGGGTGATTTTGCCCCGCACCCGGCGCGTATCTGACGCCCGTCTGCTACGCGTTTGACACGTAAGGCGATGCTAAACTGCGTCGATGAACTCGTCTCGCGCTCCTTTTTTTTCTGTCTTGCGGCCCTTTATTACCGCACTTGGCATCGCCCTGCTGGTCAACCTCGCCAGCGCCCAAACGCCGACAACCCCGGTCACGCTCAACTTTGTCGATGCCGACATTGATGTGGTCGCCAAAGCGGTGGGCGAGCTCACTGGCAAGACCTTTGTGCTCGACCCGCGCGTTAAGGGCAAGATAAACATTCAGTCGGCTAAAGGTATTTCGCCCGGCCTGGCGTACCCAACGTTTTTGTCGGCGCTGCGCATGGCGGGCTTCGCAGCGGTTGAAGGCCCTGGTGGCGTGGTGCGTGTGGTGCCCGAGGTTGATGCAAAGGCGTTGCCCACACCGCTGAACGGTGGCAGTGCAGGCGCTGTGGTTACCAAGGTGATTCCTCTTGCACATCAAAGTGCTGGTCAGGTGATCAACGCGTTGCGGCCCCTAGTGGCAGCGGCCAATGCGCTGACGGTTTACCCGCCGGGCAACGCCATCATCATCACCGACTACAGCGACAACATCGCAAAAATTCAAGCGGTAATTGCGCGCCTTGACACGCCGAGCGCGCCCGCACCTGAGCTGATTCCGCTGAATCACGCGAACGCGCTGGACTTGGTATCTACATTGAATCGGGTATTTGCCGATCCCGCAGCAAGTGCAGACTCTCGCGACCGATTGTTGATCACGGCCGATTTGCGAAGCAATTCGGTGATCATTCGCAGCGAAGATGGTGGTCGGTTGTCCCGCGTGCGCACGATGGTGCAAGAGCTAGACCGCGCGACGGCGGCTCCGGGCAATATTCGGATGGTGTATCTCAAGCACGCTGACGCAACGCAAATTGCCCAGACCTTGCGCCGCGTTTTGGGGGCCGATGGTGGCGGCAGTTCTAGCTCGTCATCGTCGCCGTTGTCATCGTTGCTTCCCACCAACGGTCAGCAGCAGACTACGCAGTCATCGCCGCTTGCAGCAGCGACCGCCGCGTTGAC
>JANXNO010000278.1 GCA_025354075.1 Burkholderiales bacterium
CTGGCGAATTTCGATTTAGTGTCAGCGCCACGTCGCACCCGGGCCGCCCTTGGGTAAACGTGCTGGCAAACGCAACGTTTGCGGCGCAATTGACGGAAGCCGGTGGCGGCTACACCTCGGCGGTAAACAGCCGACTGAACCAGCTCACGGCGTGGTCGAATGACCCGATTGCTGACCCACCGTCGGAATGGTTTTTGCTGCAAGACCGCAAAACCATGGAGGTGTGGAACGTGTGTCCCGCATCCGTCGGCGGCGACTCAAGTGTGGTCTATCGCGTTGTTCACGGCCAGGGTTACAGCATGATCAGCCACCGTCGTGGTGATCTTGATGTCACCGCATCGTGGTGCGTTGACACGGAAACCTCGGTCAAACAGGTTCGCCTGCGACTGATCAATCGGGGCCACCGGGCGCTGCACCTGCGGGTGATTGGCATCGCTGAATGGATGATGGGTGCCAACCGCGTTGACCGCGGCACGGTGCGCACCGGCGTGTTTCGCCAGGCATTGCCGACCACCCGCGCGCCCGCGCGCAGCCTTACCGCGCTTATGTGCACACAGCGTGACCGCACGGCAGGATTCGGCAACGGTACGGCCTTTTTAGCGACGGTCGGCGTGACGAGTGCGCTTGAGGAAGCACCGAGCTGGACTTGTGATCGCCGTGAATGCTTCGACGCACGAGGGCGCCTGGTCATCCCTGATCGCTTCGGCGAGAACGGCGGTAGTGGCTTCGATCCGTGCGCGGCACTCTCGACGCGGCTCGTCATTGATGCTGGTGAAACGCTTGAGCGCGTGTTTTTGCTCGGTTACGCAGACAGTCCCGACGCGGCACGAACGCTGGCCGCTGCCGCTGCTTTGACGCCCGCCATTGAACGGATGGAGACGGTAAGAACCCACTGGGATCAGTTGCTGGGTGCCACCACAGTCAAGACGCCCGACCCGTTGTTCGACACGATGGTCAATCGCTGGCTCATGTATCAAACCGTGTCGTGTCGTCTTTGGGCCAAGGCGGGCTTCTATCAGGCAGGCGGCGCCACCGGCTTTCGCGATCAGCTGCAGGATACGATGGCGCTGGCCTGGGCCGCGCCTGCGATGTTGCGCGATCAGATTGTTCTGTGCGCGTCGCGTCAGTTTGCGGAAGGTGACGTGCAGCATTGGTGGCACGCACCGCTGGGCGCTGGCGTTCGCACCCATTTCTCTGACGATTTGTTGTGGCTTGCTCACGCCTGCGTGCATTATCTCAACGCCACGGGCGACGCGTCGCTGCTGGATCAGTCCGTGCCTTTCATCGACGGCATCGCCATTCCCGAAGGCGCGGAAGATGCGTACTACACACCGACGGTCTGCAACGTTGAGGCAACCGTCTACGAGCATGCGGCACGCGCTATTGATCGCAGCCTTCGCGTGGGCGTTCATGGCCTGCCCTTGATGGGCAGCGGCGACTGGAACGACGGCATGAATCGGGTGGGCATAGAAGGCCGCGGCGAATCGGTGTGGCTGGGCTGGTTCCTGTGCAAACTGGTGGCTGACTTTGCGCCGCTCGCGCGCGGTCGGGGCGATGCGGAACGGGCGCAGCGCTGGGACAGCGCGGCCTTGGGCTGGCAGGCCGCCCTGGCCGATCAGGCGTGGGACGGCCAGTGGTTTAAACGGGCCTTCTTCGACGATGGGCAAGCGTTGGGCTCACACGTTAATCCCGAGGCAAAAATCGACTTGATCGCGCAAGCGTGGGCGGTGCTCTCCAATAGTGCGCCGCCCGACAAGCAACGCATGGGGTTGGACGGCATCGAAGCGCATTTGATTGATCACGACGCAGGGCTGGTCAAACTGCTTGATCCGCCGCTGGTCAATGCGAGCCCCAGCGCTGGATACATTCAGGCGTACCCACCGGGTGTACGCGAAAACGGCGGGCAGTATTCGCACGGTGCCGTGTGGGCGCTGATGGCGCAGGCGGAATACGCAAAAGCGCACCCCAACCAAGGGGATCATGCTGATCTTGCCTACCGATATTTCACTTATTTGAGTCCGGCGCACCGCGCTGTTCAGGCAAACTCCGGTGGCGCGTATGGCATCGAGCCGTACGTGATGGCGGGGGATGTCTACACGCAGCCGCCGTATGTGGGGCGCGGGGGTTGGAGTTGGTATACGGGGGCCGCAGCGTGGATGCATAGGGCTGCAATCGAGTCCATATTCGGCCTGCAACTGGGCGCAAACGACCTGACATTCTCACCCTGTTTACCATCGCATTGGCCACAGGCGGAGCTGACGTTGAAACGTGATCATCGGAGTTTGCATTTCATCCTGATGCGCGGAACGGAAGCCGATGCGGAGGCAGCCACCACACGCTGGGTAGCCACGCGGTTAAACCCGGGACAGTCGCTTGGCTGGCGTGCCGTCGAGGGAGAACACTGTTACGTGATACTGCTCTGCGCTTGATATCCGGATATCAGCTTTTCTATGCAGCCGCCATTACGTTGGGGCTGGACGATCAAAAGCGTTAAAGTCGACTACAGGTACAACAGGTAAGTATGCCCAATGAGAATAAGGCTTACACCGATAAGCTATTGCCGCCAAGACGGCCTACGGCAGCGACGTCCAAACGCCGTCCCTGAGAATTTCGTGGGGCCCAAAATTGGCTTTGTACGCCATCTTTATGCTGCTTTCGATCCAATAACCGAGGTAGACATAACTCAAGCCAAGCGATTGCGCCTGATCGATTTGCCACATTACGCCGAAAGTACCGAGGCTGCCCTTGATGGCTGGATCGTAGAAGGTGTACACCGCTGACAAGCCGTCGGCAAGCACGTCGACCAAACTCACCATCGCAAGGTGCCCACGTGCGTCGCGAAATTCGACGAGCAACGTTTCGACGTGGCTTTGCAGTAAAAAGTGCTGATATTGTTCGCGGCTGTCGCGATCCATGCCGCCGCCATGATGACGCAGGCGCTGATATTTCAGGTACAGCTCATAGTGCTCGGCGCTGTATTGCAGTGGCACAAAGCGCATCGCAAATTCAGCACGATGCGCCGCCCAGGCGCGGCGTTGGCTCCGGGTGGGCTTGAACGTAGTGAGCGGGACACGCAACGCCATGCAGGCGTCGCAACCATCGCAGTGAGGGCGATAAATAAAGGTGCCGCTGCGCCGAAACCCGACCCGCAACAGTTCGCCGTAAACATCACTTGAAATCAGGTGGCTGGGTGTTGCCACTTGCGAGCGCGCGGTGCGACCGTCGAGGTAGCTGCACGGGTAGGGCGCCGTGGAATAAAACTGCAACGCCTGCCATGGAACATTTGCGAGGTCGTTGAGCTTACTCATGTCGCCATTCTGGCACTAATGAATTTGACATTCGCGTTTGTGACGATGGCTCCCATCACGCCGCCGTTACGCCAGTGAGCATATCGCGCAGCAAATCGGCATCGAATTTCCAAAGCCCCGCACGAGCCGGAACGGCGTCCGCATGCGCTAGGCGACCGAGTGCCTGAAGAAAAGCTGTTCGCGAAATCGGCGCGGCACCAAGTGACGCCAGATGCTCGGTTTGCTGTTGACAATCAATCAACTCGAACTGCCAGCGTCGGAGCTGCGTCACCAGGTGCGCAAACGCAAACTTCGATGCGTCGGTTCGTCGCACAAACATGCTTTCTCCGAAAAAAACACGACCGAGCGCGATGCCATACAAACCGCCGACCAGCTCACCGTCCATCCACGTTTCAACCGAGTGCGCAAAACCCGCGCGATGCAGCGCGGAGTAAGCGGAAATAATGGCCTCACTGATCCACGTGCCGCCTTGCTCCGGGCGCGGATCCGCACAGCCGCGCATTACCGCCTCAAAGCGCGTATCCACGCGAATTTCGTATTTACAGTGCTGTAACGACTTACGCAAACTGCGATGCAGCCGGAAATTTTTCGGCTGCATCACCATACGCGGGTCCGGGCTCCACCAGAGCACCGGCTGGCCGTCGCTGTACCACGGGAAGATGCCGCGCTCGTACGCCGCGAGCACCAACTCAGGCGTGACCTCAAGCCCCGCGCAAAGCAAGCCATTCGGGTCGGTCAGCGCGGTCTCTGGCGAAGGAAAGGGGTCGCCGGGATTGAGCCATTCGATCACTACTCACCCATTTGCAGTAAAAGGCCCCGCTCGCGGCCCGACTCGACAAATCGCCAGAACAGACCGGCGCACGCGACGAAGTAAAGCACGTTTAACAGCATCGACATTCCGAGCAAATTCCACGCAATCTGCCCCTCGATCAAAGCCGCGCGCATGGCCTCAAACGCCCAGGCGGTTGGCAAGGCGTACGCGACCGTCTGTAACCACGTCGGCAAGACCGAGACGGGATAGTACGCGCCGGATAGCGGCCCGATCAAAAACACCACCGCCCAGCCAATCTCCTCAGCACCGAGGCCGAAACGCAGCACCAAACCATTCGCCAGCAAGCCGACCGCCCAGCCAAAACACAGCAAACATCCGAGACACATCGATAACGCTAAGGCTTGCTGGGCAACCTTCAAATCAAAGAACACCACAGCCACCAATAGCGCCACGCCTGAGCCGATGACGACGCGCACAATGCTCATCAGCATTTGGGCGATCACGAACTCATGCAGGCGCAGCGGACTGACAAAAAGATTGCCGAGATTGCGTGAATACATTTCCTCAAGAAACGAAAGAAACAGTCCCAGCTCCCCCCGCACCAACACATCCCAAAGCAACACACCGGTCAGCAGAATTCCGGGCACCGCCTGCAATACACCCTGACTCGCGCTCTGCGGCCCCAGGTATTGCGTCACAAAACCCCACACCAGCAACTGCATGACCGGGTAGTAGGCGAACGAAAACAAGCGTGGCCACGATTTTCGAATCAAAAAAAAGTGCCGCGAAATCATCGCGCCAATACGCTGCGTTGAGCTGTTGCGATAGCCCGGACGATCGCTCATGCTGCATCCCCCGCTGCGCCGTTGCGTGAAATATCGAGGAATACATCATCAAGATTGCTACGCCCGTATTTAGTCAGTAACCCTGCGGGCGAGCCTTTATCGACAATTTCGCCGCGCTTGAGCATGATCACTTCGTCGCACAATCGCTCAACCTCGGCCATGTTGTGCGACGCCAGCAGCATCGCACAACCCGACTGTTTCCGATAACGCTCAAGAAGAGAACGCATGCGATCTCCGACGTCAGGATCAAGCGATGCGGTGGGCTCGTCAAGCA
>JANXNO010000295.1 GCA_025354075.1 Burkholderiales bacterium
GTGACCCGTGGCGCAACCGAGGTTTACGAGGCGCCCTTTCGCCAGCAACGTGATCTTTTTTCCGTCCGGGAAAATGATGTGATCAACCTGTGGCTTGATCTCATCCCAGGTGCATTTTTCGAGCGAAGCAACATCGATTTCGTTGTCGAAGTGGCCGATGTTGCAGACGATGGCCTCATCTTTCATCGCGGCCATGTGCTCGTAGCGAATCACGCTCTTGTTGCCGGTGGCGGAAACGAAAATATCGCACTTGTCAGCAGCGTATTCCATCGTCACCACTTTGAAGCCTTCCATCGCGGCTTGCAAGGCGTTGATCGGGTCAATCTCGGTCACCCACACTTGTGCGGACAACGCGCGCAATGCCTGCGCCGAGCCCTTGCCCACGTCGCTGTAGCCGGCCACACACGCCACTTTGCCCGCGATCATCACGTCGGTCGCGCGCTTGATGGAATCTACCAATGATTCGCGGCAGCCGTAGAGGTTGTCGAACTTGCTCTTGGTGACTGAATCGTTCACGTTGATGGCGCGGAACAGCAGCGTGCCCTTGGCCGACATTTCGTTTAAGCGATGTACGCCGGTAGTCGTCTCTTCGGTCACACCGATGATGTGTTTGGCCTTGCGCTCGTACCACGTTGGATCGACGGCGAGTTTCGCTTTGATCGAGTTGTACAGGCAAGTTTCTTCTTCGGACGTTGGGTTCGCGATGAGCGAGGCGTCTTTAGCTGCGAGCTGACCGAGATGCATCAACAACGTCGCGTCGCCGCCGTCGTCCAAAATCATGTTCGGGCCTTCGCCTTCACTGCCTTTTGGCCCGAATTCGAAGATCCGATGGGTGTAGTCCCAATATTCAGCGAGCGTTTCACCTTTGGTTGCGAACACTGGCGTGCCGCGTGCGGCGAGCGCTGCGGCAGCGTGATCCTGCGTCGAGAAAATATTGCATGAAGCCCAACGCACCGATGCGCCGAGCGCTTGCAGCGTCTCGACCAGCACGGCGGTCTGGATCGTCATGTGGATCGAGCCGGTGATGCGCGCGCCCTTGAGCGGCTGGGCAGCGGTGAATTCCTCGCGAATCGCCATCAAGCCCGGCATTTCGGTCTCAGCGATCTTGACTTCTTTGCGGCCCCACTCGGCAAGCGAGCGGTCGGCAATCACGTAATCGGTAAAAACTTTATCTGCAACGGCATTCATAGTCACTCCAATTTAATTGGGCGACACACGAGAAAAACGTAAGGAGAGTGCGGGCGAAAAGCCCGAAGCTCGCAAGCGTTGTGACCCGAATGTCACCAAAACTGCGAGCGCGGTTGGAAAAAGCTTGTTCAAGCCTAGCCGGTCACACCAAAAAATTTTGGGCACCGGTTGCAACGCTCCTTGAACAACTCAAATTTTAGTACAGCGGCCTGTTGTTTACAACTTCGCACCTGTGGCTTTGATGATTGGTGCCCAGTCGGCGATCTGGCTGGCCACCAGTGCGGCGCATTCCGCCTGTGAAAGCTTCGCGTAAACGATGCCGTTTTCTTCGAGCTTTTTAAGCACCGTGGGCATCGTTAGCACCTCGGCCAGCGCGGCGTAGAGCTTGTCGGTCACTTCTTTGGGCAGACCCGCCGGGCCGGACACGCCGAAATAATTGTCGATGCGAAGTTTCGGATAACCCGCTTCCGCAGTGGTCGGAACATCAGGCAACAAGGGTGAGCGTTTGGCGGAGGTCACGGCCAGCGCTTTCACCTGACCGCCTTTCACCAGCGGCACAAACGCGGTAATCACGTCGATGCCCACCGAAATCTGTCCGCCGAGCAAATCGGTGGTCATCGGTGCGCCACCTTTGTACGCCACATGCTGCATGTTGCCCTGCCCACCCGCCACCAGTGACTTAAAAAACTCTCCGCTGATGTGGCCAATGCTCGCCGGGCCGCCGCTACCGAAGGGGATTCCGTCTTTCGTCGCTGCCTGTTTTGCCAGATCGGCGAGCGTATTGATGCCTGCCTTCGGGCTTGCCATGAACAGCACAGGCGCTGAGCCCGCGTAGAACACGTGGGTGAACTGCTTAACCGGGTCGTACGGCTGCTTGTCCAAAACAAACGGCCCGATGGAAAGCGGCGTGGAGTTCGCCATCATGAGCGTGTATCCGTCCGGCGCGGCCTGCACGGTGGCGAGCCCGCCCACGCTGCCGCCTGCGCCGGGGCGGTTGTCGACGATCACTGGCTGGCCGAGCTTTTGCCCGAGAGGCTCCGCAATGGTGCGTGCAACTATGTCGCTCGCTCCGCCGGGCGCAAAGGTCACGATCAGTTTGATCGGTTTGTCGGGGTAGGCGGCGGTTGCCAGCATCGGCGTGGCGAGCATCAGCGCAGCGCTTAGCTTGCGAATCAGGTTGTTCAAAATCGATCTCCCGTTATTTGAATTCGTAATTTGTACTAACTTACAACACGCAAACCCCTTGCCAGCGATTCTCGTGTCTCAGCCAACAGTGTCGCTTCGATTACGCTTGTCAGACTGCAACCCACTCTGTCTCCATGCCCGATTTTTGGCCCGCTTCCGGTTACAACTTGCTCGCCCGCTCCGGTGACGCGCTGCTGGTGACTGATGACTTCATCCGCTCACTCTTCCTGCGCCCCGAAATCGCGCCCGTGGCGGAGTCCTGCGCGGCGGAGCTCAAGCTGCATGAGTTGTTGATCGCCGCGCCGCGTCGCACGGTCGCCGCGGCTGAAATCCTGCAAATTGCCGATCCGGATGCGCAGGCCAACTATCGCATCCTGCTCAAATTCCGGGACCGCCTGCTCGCCGCTCCCACGCTGCAGGCCGCATACACTGGGCTGTTCAGGGGCGACGGTGTCGATGTGCCGCCGATTTTTGTGTTTCAGCTGACGCAAATTTTCCTGCGGCATATTCTTGGTCAGGACGCCGATCCGCTTGAGGCACGCATGGCGGAATGCCTGTTCCGCATGCAAAAGGTTTCCGTGCTGGAGGACGGTGCCGTGATGGTGGCGGACGACGAAACCATCGAGGTATTTTCTGAAACGGGCGGCTTTGGCTCGCCCGGCGAACTACTGAAAAAGCAGAACACGCCAACGCGATCCATTGATCTCGACGTGCTGTCCACCGACAACGCTGCAATTTATTGGGAGCGCGACGAACGCCACGATCTCGCGGTAAGCGTCAATCGCGGACAACCGGCGCTGGATGCGCTGATGCGCGTGCTGGAAAAGTGGGTGGCGCACTTTCTGGGCGTTGGCGTGACCATCGTGCATCGTCGCGAAATTGATGACCAGCAGTGGGTGTGGCACGTCGGGCTGGACGTGACCGCCAGTAGCATCCTGAACGACCTGTACAACAACGCGCCGGTGGAGGAAGCGCGCATGGCGCGGCTGCTGTGCCTCTTTGAGTTGCGCTTCAACAACGCCGCCGATATGCGCGCCAACATCGCCGGAAAGCCGGTCTATCTGGCGATGGCGATGGATGCGGACGGCAAACTGAAGCTGAAACCGCAGAATTTGTTGCTAAATTTGCCGTTGAATCGGGTGTGAGCCAGTGTCGATTTATCGGCGACGGTGCATCCGTTTTTGTAGCAGCGG
>JANXNO010000341.1 GCA_025354075.1 Burkholderiales bacterium
GCTCGATATCGTTGCCCTTGTAAGTCGAGCCGTCACCCCAGATGTTGACGTTATCTTCCTGCATCGCCTTCACCAGCACGGTGCCCGTCACACAGCGACCCAGCGGGGTGCTGTTGAAGTAAGTGCGACCGGCGGTTGTGATGTGAAACGCGCCACATTGCAGCGCGACCAAACCTTCGTGAACCAGCGCTTCGCGACAATCAACCAAGCGCGCGCCCTCAGCGCCGTATTCAGTCGCTTTTTTTGGAATGTCGTCGTAATTTGTCTCGTCTGGCTGCGCGAGATTAGCCGTGTAGGCATACGGAATCGCGCCTTTATGCCGCATCCAGGCGAGCGCCGCCGAAGTATCGAGGCCACCAGAAAAGGCGATGCCGACCTTCTGGCCGACAGGGAGGGAGAGTAGTATTTTGCTCATGTTGCCCGCAATTTTAGCGGGCATAAATGTGCAAAGACCGACTCCGTAGAAACAATACGCCGCCCACAGGCGGCGTTATTGAGATCAAGGTCCGTGTCGATTACAGCGGCGGCAGTATGACTTTGTCGATGACGTGGATCACGCCGTTGCTGTTGAGAACGTCGGTGACGATGATGTTTGACACGCGATTTCGCCCGTCCGTGATGGCGACACCCGTTGCGGTGGCTTGAATCACAAAGGTTTTGCCTTGTACGGTGGGGATCGGTGTGTTCAACGAGATGTCTGCCTTCAACACGCGCGCTGTGACCACGTGATAGGTCAATACCGAACGAACCAGCGCTTGGTTGGCGGGCACCAGTATGTCGGGGCCCTTGGCGGCGGCGTTGCCCGTCAGCTCCACAGCGAGCGCATCAAACGCAGCGTTGGTTGGCGCAAACACAGTAAACGGCCCCGCGCCTGAAAGCGTGTCGACCAGATCGTTACCGTTGCTTGCAAACTGCAACGCAGCAACCAAACTGGTGAATTCGGGTGCCGACGCAATTGCCGTCTGCACAACATTTTTATCCGCAGGTAACAGTACGGCATCAATCAAATGCACCACACCGTTGCTTGCTGCAATATCTGTGGTGGTGATGTTGGCCCTGCGATTGCGCCCGTCAGTGATGACGGGCTTGTTATTAATCAAATCGATCTTGAAGAAGCCGCCGCCGGCAGGCGTGATGGCTTTGCCAAATGGGATGGCTGATGAGGCCACCTGACTGGTGAGCACATGGTATTGGAGGACCGATTTGACGAGTGCCTTGTTGGCGGGTACCAAAATATCGGGCCCTTTGGCGTTAGCGTTACCCGTCAATGTCTTCGCCAGCGCGTCAAACGCAGCGTTAGTAGGGGCAAAAACGGTAAGCGTGCCAGAAGCGCTTAAAAGATTAACCAGATCGTTGTTGTCGCTGGCAAACTGCACCGCTGCAACCAGTGATGACAAATCGGGCGTAGCCTGCGCGGTGGCCAGGATTGAGACGGGTTTTGGCGGTTCGGCGACGTGGTCGTCAGAGCCGCAAGCAGCGAGTAGACTGACGACGTTTGCGGCGAGCAGGTATTTAAAAAATTTCATAGTGACTCCTTCGGTAAAGAGGGCTGGAGGGCGGTCTTATCGGCGGACGGGCTCTAGGTTGGCCGTTGCGTATCGGTTTGCGGTCGCTTGTAATGGCCGCAGCTATCAGCCTGCGCACGCGCAGGCTGATAGCGCATCGCTGGCCGAGTTACTTCGGCAATAGGACCGTATCGATGACGTGAATCACGCCGTTTGACGCGGCGACGTCAGCGGTGGTTACTTTGGCACCATTGACGGACACGCCCATTGCGTCGGCTTTCACGTCAAGCGATTGGCCATTGACCGTTGGCACCATGCCGGTTTTGACATCTTTCGCCATCACTGCGCCAGAAACAACGTGATAGGTCAAGATGGCTTTGAGCTTGGGGATGTCCTTGAGCAATGCGTCGACGGTGCCTGCTGGCAGCTTGGCGAACGCCGCATCCGTAGGGGCGAACACAGTAAACGGGCCTTTGCTCGACAGCGTGTCGGCCAGACCGGCAGCTTTGATCGCAGCAACCAGCGTCTTAAAGTTACCGTTGCTGGCGGCTACTTCAACAATGGTGCCAGCCGCCATGGCTGCGCTGGACATGAGGGCCAGGCTGACGCCGGCAACGGCGAATTTGAGTGACTTTGCGAACATGAATGAACTCCAGGAGAAAAGAAACGTCTGAGAAAAACAATAATGTCTGGGATAGACTTTATCGTCGCAAACAACCTGTTTGGTCGTAATGTGAACTCATTAGTTCAAATTATGACCGGAAAGTTCAATTTTTGGCAACCCCTTATCGATTACGCCAGCTCGAGATGCGGGAAGAAGCCATTCTGGATGCTGCACACCAGCTTCTTGGGCACCTCGGCTACGAGGAAATGACCATGGATGCCGTAGCCGCTGAAGTCGGCATTGCCAAAGCGAGCCTTTACAAACACTTTCCATCAAAAGAGCGGCTCGCGGCGCGCACCATGACCCGATTGTTTGAGCGCACCGTCGCGAAATTGCTTGCGATCGATTCAAAACTCCCAGCCGGTGACAAGCTGCGGGTCATGCTCGAGTGGGTGCTTCAGGAAAGGCTGAAAGGGAGTATTCCGCATCTGCCAGCGACCAACGGGACTCTGGAGCAGGCCTTGATGACCGACGAGGAGTATCTCGCCGCGCTATTTACGCTGAACGCAGCCTTATCGTCACTGATTGATCAGGCCAAGGCAGAGGGCGCGCTCTCGTTAACGTTGCCGACCGATTACATCGTCACGGCGATCTACGCCCGATCCTGCGACCCCACGCTCGACTATATGAAGCGCGGCAACAGTTACTCTGACGAAGAAATCGTCGGCTACATGGTTCACGCATTTTTCACGGGCATGAAATCTTGATTTGCCCATCGATGCACTTTGGAGCACAACCGGTATGCTGAACCTGTACGATTTCCGTTGAGTACTTAGAGGACGGTAAATTGAGATGGAATTAGAGAGAAACAAAGCGGGGAAATTGAAAGTTTCGCGCCGCGTGTTCACGATTGACTACAAGGCC
>JANXNO010000024.1 GCA_025354075.1 Burkholderiales bacterium
GCGGTCGTCGAAACGGCGGCAATGCTGGCCGTAATGATCGCAGCGGTTAGCGTCTTCAGCGCTCCGCGACGGTTGATCTGTGACATGTTTTTTCTCCCGAGAATTTTTGATGACGATGTTGATGAAACGATGAACCACCTAGTCTCATGCGCCCACGCCATGGGTTCGCACCAGCTGTCGCTTGCGTAAGTGCCGTGCCACGACGGGAGTTGTCTGATCACTGCGTTTGAGCGTGAGATTTGCGCCGCAAAAAAGGGCGAACGCGCTAAAACGGCGCGTTTTTCTGGTGGGAAAATACCGTCGCGCACGAAATCAGCGCAAAACCCGGTGCCAAGCGTGGACGATAAATGTGCGGCGTTGAATTCACTGGTGCGCGTTGCTTTGCGCTCACCGCCCTGCGTTATTGCGTCGAAGCTTGTGCGTCGCGCGCGAGTTGTTCGCTGCGCTGCGCGCGAAGTTTGATGTGCGCTTGCCGCAGCTTCTCACGGTATTCCGGAAATTCTGCAATCACGTCTTCGTAGCTCTTTGTCTCGCGCAGGATATGCGACTCCAGCGATAGCCAAGCGTCAAGTTCTGGGTCGTCGAACAAGCATTGGTGCGCATAGCGACCGTCCGCCGCTTTTTTCCAGCGGGCGCCTACCAGCTTGGTGTCAGGGTGGCCGCGCATGTTGAAGACAGTGGAACTGCTTCTCCGTTGAATGTCTTCGCGTGCAGCGTCAGCCTCTTTGATGAGCAGCAGCATGACGGCTTTTTGTGTCTCGCGTTGCGTCGGGCCGATGTGATGTGCAAGGCGGATGGTGAGCGTGAGCATGTACAGGCGCAGCGGGTTGAGCGTTTCGACTTCAGAAGCCATCTGCAGCAACCGATCAAGCCCCGCCGGGCTCTTCGTAGAACACGCGTATGTAAAGATGCGTGTGACGCGTAGCGTCCACGGGAGAAGTTGCGATGAGGCCACCTCGTCACACGCCGCGGTCGCTGCGTCAAGCGCGTTACTTTGTTGCCGCTCCGAGCCGCATAACGCCGTGGCGGCTGCACGAACGGCGTAGAGCCAGGCGATCATGCGCGCGCTAGCAATCTTGTGCCCGAGATTGAACACTGTTTCGCCAAACGCTTCGTCACTTTGCGGTGCGGCGGGCGACGTTATCGCGTTGATGCGGTCAATGACAAAGCGCAAATCGCCTTGTAGAAAGGCAGCCCACACGGTCGCACCTTCACGCAACACAGCCGGCATGCTGCGATCAAACGAAGCGTTGACCAACTCGATGCAAAGCGGATATGCATAAGGCGTTGCATCGCCGAGCTTCAAAGTGAGATCCGGGGCGTTGCGTTCAGCCAGTATGGCGTCAGAGCCGGACGCCTGCAGTGCCTCAGGCGTCAACGTGTGAGTCATCGCGTTGTCAGCAGTGATCAGCGAATGTCGCAACTCGGCCGATGAGTAGACAAGATTCAAAAAACTGTATCGATTGCTGACGCCGTGGAACGCATACACGCTCGACAGATGTGCACTGATCGTGCCCTCTGCAATACCCAGAATCAACGACATTTCAGAACTTGTTTTGCTGGCAAGCAGCAGTCGTGCGACTTGAAGTTCACGCGCTGTGAGCGAAGTCTTGTTTGTTTGTTTCAATTAGTCACCTAAGAAATCGCTTAGCCTGCGCCTTGAAAAATAAGGGGTTTCTTATTGGTGTGAAAAGTTGTACATGCGGTAATTCGACGGAGATGCGGTAGCTGGCGCGTTGCTTACGAACAAACGGAAGCAATTTGTCTCAAAAGCGGCTGAGCACACACAGCCACGCGAGCTACGCAATTTTTTGTATCGGAGAACGCTGTATGAACTCACAAACGGTCGTGTCGATCAGGTGTGACAACTTCAAGCATGAATTTATCACTGCAATGAGAAGACTTGCTGTAGGACAACGTTGCGACTTAGCGCGTTATCTCTGGGCAGCGTGTGCAGCGCTGCTGGCGCTGACGCCGTTGCAAACAGCGCTCGCCGCTACCGCGCCACCACTCGGTACAACCACCGGTTTTGCTGTGCTGGGCGCAACGCCTAACGTCAACAACACCGGCCCCACCGTGATCACGGGCGACCTTGGCGTGTCGCCTGCATCAGCCATCGTTGGCTTTCCGCCCGGCAATGTCATTGGTACGATGCACGCCGCCAATGCCACCGCAGCCACCGCGCAGGTGGACAACACGACCGCATACGGCGCACTGGCAGGGCAAGCATGCAACGTGACCTTTGCCGGGCCGACTGACTTGGCTGGGATGACACTCGTGCCGGGCGTGTATTGCTTTGGCACGTCGGCGTCAAACTCAGGCTTGTTGCAGCTTGATGCTGGCGGCAACAACGCAGCCGTATGGATATTCAGGACGGCAAGCACGCTGAATACGGGTTCTGCGTCGACCGTGCAAATGATCAATGGCGGGCAGGATTGCAATGTATTCTGGCAAATCGGAAGCTCAGCCACGTTGGGTACTGCAACCACGTTCGTTGGCAACATCCTTGCGCTTACCAGCATCACGTTGCAAACCGGAGCCACGCTGTCGGGCCGTGCGCTAGCCCAGACAGGTACAGTCACGCTCGCGAGCAATACGATCTCGGTGTGTTCGCTGTCGCCGCCGCCGGTGTCAATTCCGCCGACCGTCGGTGCGGGCTTCAGCTCAAGCACCATCAATGCGGGCGGCACAAGCGTGCTGACGTTAACGTTTTTCAATAGTAACGCTACGGCCGCGTCGCTGAACGCAGCTCTTGTGCATACGTTGCCTGCGGGCCTCGTGTTTGCAGCCAATCCCAACGCGAGCACCACGTGCAGCGGAAGCGGCGCGACCACAGCCGTCGCAGGCGGCACCGCGCTGGGCATCGGCGCTGGGCGCATCATTGCCGCAGCAGGCAGTTGCACGGTCACCGTCAGCGTAACGGCGGCATCGCCTGGCAGCTTCGTTGCGGTGATTCCTGCGGGATGGTTGCAGACCAATCACGGTACCAACGCAAACACCGCGACGGCGACGTTGACCGTCAACGCGGTGGTG
>JANXNO010000405.1 GCA_025354075.1 Burkholderiales bacterium
ATCTTGGCCACCCAGATTGAGCGCACCGCCATCGCGGAAAAGCCAAACAAGCACATGCCGTAAACAATATTCATCGGCAAATCGATGATGGTCATCTTGTAGCTTTCCATCTTCATCATCATCTGCGTGGTGAAGACGACCATCGCCATAAAAAACGCAATGCGCATGATGTCAACAACCGTCGACAACACGCGCGACGGCTTCGGCGGTAGATAGCGGTAAATCAGATCCACCTGAATGTGATTGTTTTTCACCACGCCAATCGTGGCACCGACAAACACGGTGCCGATCAACAAGTACCGCGCTATCTCTTCGGTCCACGAGGCGGAATCGTTGAACACGTAGCGGGTGATGAACTGCACGAATACGACGCCGCCCAGCGCCCAGAAAAGGCCAAGCGCAACCCAGCCTTCAAACGGGGTTCCGGCAAAACTGACTTCCTCATCGACGGCGTGAAATTCACCGTCATCCCCCATTACTTTCGGGCCGGAATCGAGATCCATGCTGAGGCTCCGCTTACTTCAGCGCAGTGATACGGTCATAGTCCTTGCGGTCAAAACCCAGCGATTCCAGCGTCGTGCTTTTGAGCACCGCAGCCTGGAAACCAGCGCGATCAACGGTGACGATGTTGAGTCCCTTTTTCTTGAACTCTTCGACCAGCTCGCCTTCGCGCTTGATGATCTGCGCTGTGGCACGGGCGGCGGCTTCACGCGTTACGTCGGTGAAGATGGTTTTCTCGGCATCGGTCAGCTTCGTCCACACATGCGGCGCGATTTGTGTCACCAGACCGTCAACGATGTGGCCGGTGAGCATGATGTTCTTTTGCACTTCGTAGAACTTCTTCGCCTCAATCGTCGTCAGCGGATTTTCCTGTGCTTCAACAGTGCCGTTTTGCAGCGCCAGATAAACCTCAGCAAAGGCCAGTGGCGTCGGGTTCGCACCGCAGGCTTTTGGCGTGGCGAGATACACCGGCACATCAGGCACGCGAATCTTCAGCCCCTTCATACCTGCACAATCGGTGAACGGTTTGTTCGATGTGGTGTGACGTGCACCGTAATACGTGTAAGCGGTCATCTGGATGCCAGTCTTCGCGCGATAGCCGTCAACCATTTCCTTGAACACATCGCTCTTCGAATACGCCGCCTGATGCGCTGCGTCGCGAAAGATGAACGGGTAATACGCAATACCCAAACGTGGGTAGCTGCGCGCCGCAAACGACGGGCCGCTGATGATCATGTCGACTGTGCCAAGCGTCAGGCCCTGATTGATATCGGTCTCTTTACCTAACGACGAGGCTGGGAACACCTGAATCTCGAACTTTCCGTTGGTGCGCTTCTTGATTTCACCTGCGGCCCAGACCGACTCCGTGTGATAGGGCTCGGACGTCTCGTAGACGTGAGCCCACTTGAGTTTAGTTTGCGCGTACGAGAGCGCGGGTGCGATGAGCGTGGCGCTGGCAAGCGCGGCGGTGACGAGAGTACGAAATTTCACGGGGCCTCCTTGTTGAATTCAGTGTAGCGGCGATTTTTGGACTCTAACGATCCATTTTTCGCCGCTCTTGCGTGCTTAGATCGCTAGCATAAGCGATAACAACAACAGTCATCGTACAACAGGAGGAAAGTGAAACCAAGCAGGATTACCCACATTCGCGCGACGCCGGTCACTGTGCCGTTGCAGGCTCCGCTGTTGCACAGCAACGGGGCGCATTGGGGCCGTTTTGTGAGGACGGTTGTTGAAGTCGAGACGGACGACGGCTATGTCGGTCTCGGTGAATTCGGCGGCGGCGGTGAGGTCGCAAGCAGCGGCATTGAAAGCCTCATTGGCTATCTCAAAGGCCACAATGTTTTCGAGCTGGAAGCGCTGCGTTTCGCCATCTGCAACCCGACCGCAAGCCTTTACAACAATCGTACGCAACTGCACGCGGCCATTGAATTCGCCTGCCTCGACATCATGGGCCAGCGACTGAGCGTGCCTGTAGCGGAGCTGCTGGGTGGACGGCTACGTGAGTCGGTGGAATTCGCGAGTTATCTGTTCTTTCGATTGCCCAATGAAAAGACGGGCGAAGGTGAAGTTCGTACCGCCGGGCAACTCGTCGCGCATGCGA
The DNA here is from genome assembly GCA_025354075.1 of Burkholderiales bacterium. GTDB lineage: Bacteria > Pseudomonadota > Gammaproteobacteria > Burkholderiales > Casimicrobiaceae > Casimicrobium. The sequence continues at coordinate 2,105 of JANXNO010000405.1, forward strand.
AAGCGTTGCAGGCTGAACACGGCTTCGCTGCGCACAAGCTGAAGGGCGGCGTCTATGCGCCCGACTACGAGCTGAACGCGTATCAGGCATTGGCCGCCGCATTGCCGGAAGATCGTTTCCGCTATGACCCGAATTCCGCGTTTTCGCTTGCCGATGCAATCCGCTTTGGGCAGGGCATCGAGCACATCAACAACGACTACTTCGAAGACCCGGTGTTCGGCATGCCGCAGCTCTCGCGGCTGCGAGAGTTTGTGCGCATTCCGATTGCCACCAACACGGTCGTCGTCAATTTCGAACAGCTCGCGATGAACATCACGACACAACCTCGCGCGGTGGATGTGGTGCTGCTCGACACCACCTTCTGGGGCGGCATCCGTCCGTGTATCAAGGCCGCCGCAATCTGCGATACGTTTGGGCTCGGCGTTGCCGTCCACTCGTCAGGCGAACTGGGCATCCAGCTCGCTACGATGTTGCACATGGGCGCGGTCGTGCCGAACCTTGGTTACGCGGCTGACGCGCACTATCACCACCTCGTCGACGACATCATCGTCGGCGGTAAGATGAAATACGTTGACGGTGCGATCAAGGTTCCGACGGGCCCCGGTCTAGGCGTCACGCTGGATCGCAACAAGCTTGCTGAATATCACGAGCTGTTCAAACAAATGGGCGGCTACACCTACGACCGCGATCCGTCGCGGCCAGGCTGGTATCCGCTGGTGCCGAATACCCGATGGAAAGCAAGTTAGGAGGCTCCGTTGAATCGCCTCAACGCAGATAAATTTGCTCCATGGTGTTCATCTGTTCGTCGACGAAGCGCATCACCCGATCATGCGCAGCGCCGCCGATTCGCGCTGCGAAAACCGCATCATTCGCCAGAGTGTGAATGATGGTCAATGCCTCGCTTTCAGTGCTCACCACAAAGCCATCGACGCCGTGAGTAATGAGTTCCGCCGCGCCTATATTCTGGCCAAATATCACCACCGGCACCGCCATCGCCATGGCTTCGATCACCGCTATGCCGAACGTCTCGTAGTAGTTCGGGTGCGTCCGGTAAACCCAGCAATCCAGCGACGCGATGAAATCGTTAGCCGCAAGGATGCCCACCGGTAGCAAGTGCAGTCGCGACAGGTCGGCGTCGCCCACGAACGCTGGGCGCCGAGACTCGCCGCCCATCAACTTCACCTCATAGCCTGCCGCTAGCAGAGATCGATAAAGCGACGGGTCATTCGGATGATGTTTCGACGGTACGTCGCGACCGTGCCGGCCCACGGTGAAGCGCCCAGTTCTCGTTTTGGCGCTCGTACGCGGCGCGAATTTCAACGTATCCAGCCCGGGGTATTCCACCATGGTGCCAGGCAGACGCGCCTCGATACCGTAGCCGCGGGACGGCACGGTCAGTTCAAGTTGCGTTGTTGGCAGTGCCTCGTCAATATCGGTGATCCGCTCCAGCGCGGTAGGCATCGCATCCGTGTTGATCGCAAGCGTGATCCGTCGCGCCTTCGACGCCGCAAGCCATGGGCCAAGTTCAAAATGAGTTCCAGAAATGACAAGTGTTCCGCCAACTGGCACATTGCCCGAGGCTGGATCCAGCGTCAATACCGGCAGCGTTGATACCAATGCGGCGTGAGGCGGCCCTACGCTCCATACATGCGTTTCAGCTTTAGTGCTGAGAATTTCTGCTTGCTGGAGCGCGAGGCTCTGCACGCCACCAATCCCGCCCAGCGGGGCCACCACGTGAAACAGGGACGTACGCCGCGATGATGCGTCGGGGCCGTCGATGGTGAGCGCCTTGGCTCTCAATACCTTGTCAATGGTTTTCGCGATTGACGCATTGGACCGTGGGCGAAAGATGCGCTGCGCCACTAGATCGCGCAGCGCCGCGCCCGCCCGCGTCTCCGGGAATCGGTCGAGCTGATATAGCAGGGCATACGCCCTGTCGCAGAAGCCCCATTGAAAGTGCAGTTCGGCGGCGCTCATCACCGCCTCGGCCGTCGTGAGCTGCGAGGCATCGAGCAACGTGAGCGAGGCGTAAGCAACACGCGCCTCGCCCCGCGTCCAAAGCCTTTGAATGCGCTCAAGTTCCGACATCGCCGCCCGCTGCATTTCCGTGAACTCAATCACTACGACAGGGTCAACGCTCGCGACTGCTGACGTCGACTGCGCTGCGCCACCGTTGCGTGTAGCGAGCGCAGGGGGCGCGCCAAGGGCGCCATGACAATCCTTGAAACGCTTGCCGCTGCCGCAGTGGCAGGGGGCGTTGCGCGACAGCGTTCCACCCGCCGGGGCAGCAGAGATCGGCGTTGATCTCGACTTGACCGCGGCGACACGGCGAATCAGCGCCAGTGCGGCGTCACGGTACGGTTGCTCAAGTGTTGCCTCGTGGGCCGCAGCGATGGCCTCGGCAGGCTCGTCGTTTGCTTCACAAACCTGTGCAAGTGTGAACTGAAATTCTGCTGCCGCCGGGTTGAATTCCACTGCGCTTCGTGCATGTTTGAGCGCATCGGTGAGAAAACCCGACTCAAGATAGATGCGACCCAACGCGTGTGATGCGTTCGGATCGTTCGGGTAGTCGCTCAATATTTGTTCGAACAGCATGCGAGCGCCATCGCGTTCGCCGCGTGCATAGGCCGCAAACCCCTCGCGACAACGCAACGTGGCTCGACGACTCAGCAGCACGGCTGGCCCCGCCCACTTTGCACGTACCTGGTTGTCGTAGAAAATACGACGGCTCGGGCTTTCGCTCTCCTGATGAGCGCAGTTGACCGTAAGTGCATCAACATGCGCGAAGTCGCCGAACTCGGCGACCTGACACAGAAAATCGCGATCATCCGAGAGCAGCAGGGATGGGTCGAATGCACAGCCGAGATCGCGCACCCGCGTTCGAATCAGGCAGGCCTGCAGGCTGATTAACGGCGCGTGGTAGAGCAGTACCCGGTTCAATGGAGCGCCAAGGGCTTTTCCAGCGCTTCCATCGGCACGCAGCAGGTTCGCGCGCGCATGCACGACCAGTGCCTCGGGCCGGCTCAGTGCGACAGACACCACGTCCGATAGATGCTGCGCCAGCAAGCTATCACCTTCATCGAGCATGCAGAAAAATTCTCCCCGACTTTCGTCCAGGCCGTATTGCGCCGCTAGCGGGCGCGACAGCGAAGCATCCGTGCCTATCGTTCGAACGGCGATCGTTCGTGCCACGGCGCGATCCGGTATTTCCGGAACTGGGCCCGCTTGCGCACCGACGATGATCAGCTCGATATTGGGGTAATCCTGCCGGGCAACGGACGTAAGCGTGAACGCGAGCTTGTTGTTTGCCGAGCGGCGGACGATGATGGAGACGAGCGGGTGCGGTGTCATACAAATAATTTTGCCGGATCAACGCGCTCCGTGGGCCGTTTGTTCACACGATCGCGTACTGGCGGAATACGCCCATATAGGCCGGCGGCTGCGGGAAGTTTCTG
>JANXNO010000482.1 GCA_025354075.1 Burkholderiales bacterium
ATATTGGCGAGCGGGTACGCGACATTGGCTTCTCTATCGTAACTCGCGACAGCGTTTAAACGCACTCGTAACGCAAGCGACCGTTTCTGAAAAAAGTGTTCGCGATCAACGCTCGCAGGTGCAAAGCGTCGCGGTTTTGCCTGCTCTGATGGGCTTCGTTGCCTCAAATTGACACGCATTGCGTTCCGATCTAAACTCTAAATGTTAGCGCTACCATTGCGCTCCGAATTATTCAGAACAAATCCCGAATCAGCCCATGACCAACCGCAAAAAGCCCGAAGAACTCCGCAGTCATCGCTGGTATGGCGTCAAAGACCTGCGCTCTTTCGGCCACCGCTCGCGCACCGCGCAAATGGGCTACCACCAGAGCGATTACGCGGGCAAACCGGTCATCGCGATCATCAACACGTGGAGCGACATTAACCCTTGCCACAGCCATTTCAAGGCGCGGGTAGAGGAGGTCAAGCGCGGCATTTGGCAGGCCGGCGGTTTCCCGGTCGAAATGCCCGCCATGTCGCTGTCAGAACCATTCCAGAAGCCGACCACGATGCTCTACCGCAATCTGCTGGCGATGGAGACAGAGGAGTTGCTCAAGTCGTATCCCGCCGATGGCTGCGTGTTGATGGGCGGTTGCGACAAGACCACACCTGCGTTGGTGATGGGCGCTCTGGCGATGAATCTGCCGACGATTTTCATGCCCGCCGGCCCCATGCTGCGCGGCGACTATAAGGGCGGCACCATCGGATCCGGCTCCGACACCTGGAAATACTGGGCCGAACTGCGCGCCGGCAACATCACCGAGGACGACTGGCAGGAAGTCGAAGACGGCATCGCCCGCTCACCCGGTCACTGCATGACCATGGGCACCGCGTCCACCATGACTAGTGCCGTCGAAGTGCTCGGTCTCACGCTGCCCGGTGCGGCCTCGATCCCCGCCCCCGATTCACGTCACGCGCAGATGGCCACGCTCACTGGCAAGCGCATCGTCGACATGGTGTGGGAAGACCTGAAGCCGCTCGACATCCTGACCGAAGCTTCATTCACCAACGCCGTCACCGCCGTGCTCGCATTGGGTGGTTCGACCAACTCGGTGGTGCATCTGATTGCAATGGCACGCCGCGCCAGCATTCCGCTCACGTTGGATCGTTTCGACGAGCTGGCCCGCAAAACGCCAGTCATCGCGAACCTCCGTCCGAGTGGTCAATACCTCATGGAGGACTTCTACTACGCCGGTGGCCTGCGCGCCTTCCTCGGTCAACTCGGCAGCGCGATTGACGGCACGCAGCGCACCGTAAACGGCAAAACGATTGCTGAAAATATTGCAGGCGCGAAGGTCTACAACGAAGACGTCATCCGTCCGGTAACCAAGCCGCTTGTCGAGAGCGATGGCCTCGCGGTGCTCTACGGCAACATCGCACCGAAAGGGGCCGTCATCAAGCCCGCGGCGATGGAGCCGCACCTGCGCAAACACGCGGGCAGAGCAGTCGTATTCAAGGACTACAACGACATGTCGGCGCGCATCGATTCGCCCGATCTGGATGTTGATAAAGACAGCGTGATCGTGCTGCAAAGCGCGGGCCCTCAAGGCGCGCCGGGTATGCCGGAATGGGGCCAGTTACCCATTCCGCAAAAACTGTTGAAAGAAGGCGTGCGAGACATGCTGCGCATCTCGGACGCGCGCATGAGCGGCACCAGCTATGGCGCATGCGTGTTGCACATCACGCCGGAGTCGCACGTAGGTGGTCCGCTCGCGCTGGTCAAAGATGGCGACACGATTTCGATAGACATTGAAGCGCGTGGCATCAACATGCTGGTCAGCGATGAAGAAATCGCAAGGCGCAAAGCGGCGTGGGTCAAGCCTATTCCGAAATTTACGCGCGGCTATGGCGTGCTGTATCTCAAGCACATTCAGCAGGCAGACACCGGCTGCGACTTTGACTTCCTGGAGCCGGGATACAGTGAAGGTGCTGAGTCGCGCGCGGCGCCGGGCGAGCCGGAAATTCACTAGTACTTTTCGGTGCGCGCTCCAGGTAACCAGCGCAACTCGGGAAGTAGTAATTTGTCCTCTCAACGATCGAAAACATCATGTCCGAAATGAATCCCGCCACCTTTGCCCATCTAAAAAAAGTTAGCGTCGCTACGCTGTGCACGCAGCTTTTCAAGCGCGGTTTTCGCAATGTTTATTTGCAGGGTCCGCAGCGCCTGACCCATCCAACGACAGGCAATCTGGTCGGCCCGGCGTTCACCATGAGAAACATTCCGGCGCGCGAAGATCTCGATCAGATTTCTGCATTTGACAATCCCGATCATCCACAACGCAAGGGCATCGAGAGCGTGCCACCTGGCCATGTGCTGGTACTCGACTGTCGCGGCGAAACAAGAGTCGCGTCCGGCGGGCAGATTCTCACCACGCGGCTCATGGTGCGCGGCGCAGCTGGCCTGGTGTCCGATGGCCCGGTGCGTGACAGCGGCGACATCAGCAAGATGGATTTTCCGGTGTATTGCCAGGGGGGTAGCGCGCCGCTCAACCTCATCCATCACCACGCGATTGATCTCAACGTACCCATCGGATGCGGCGGCGTGGCGGTGTATCCCGGCGACATCATTGTGGGCGATGATGAAGGCGTGGTGGTGATCCCGGCGCATCTGGCCGACGATGTAGCGTCGGATGCCGCTGCGCAAGAAGTGCAGGAAGTGTTTCTGCTTGAACGCGTGGCGGGCGGCGCAAAACTCGCAGGCACCTATCCGCCTAACGCTGACACCAAAGCCCTATTTGAAGCGTGGAAAAAAGAAAAAGGGCTCTGAAGTCAGAGCGTCCGAGCTCGGCGACAAGGCGTTCTTGTCGCGTGGCCCTGCCGTCCCTCGTGAGCGGGATGACGGACAGACGCGACAAAAATCATATACAGCTTCCCCTTGAAAGCACCATTGAGCTTGGGCTTATAAGATGTTTTGGACAAAGTCGATAAATAGCAAAAATGCCTGTTAAGCCCAGGAATGATGAACATTTCGTTCAAAAGCTGACGGCTGCATCACACCGCGTCGATGATCCGGTAGCGGCGCGCGCAAAGGCCTTGGCTAACGATTTCTTCTGCGCACGGACACCATAGTCGCCGCCAACAGCAGCAGCCCCAGAATGAAGATCGGCCAGCCAGACACCGCTGGCACTGCTGCGACACCACCCGCAGGTGCGATGACAGGCGGCGTATCTGCCAGCGAACAGACCGAGACCACATTACTGGCAAGCGTCACCGCGCCCGTCTGCGCCAGCGCTCGACCGGACAGCGTGGCACCCGTCTGCAACGTGATGCTGGTCAACGCGAGGATGTTGC
>JANXNO010000494.1 GCA_025354075.1 Burkholderiales bacterium
GGTTCAGTGACGACGATTTGGCGCGTTGGGAGAAGATGATTGCCCGACCGAATGGCATCATTCTGGTAACCGGGCCAACCGGTTCCGGCAAGACGACCACGCTGTATTCCACGCTGAAAACCTTGGCCACGCCCGAGGTTAATGTCTGCACCATCGAAGACCCGATTGAGATGGTCGAACCTTCGTTCAACCAGATGCAAGTGCAGACGCAAATTGGCGTTGATTTTGAGAGCGGCGTGCGCACGCTGATGCGGCAAGATCCGGACATCATCATGGTCGGCGAGATTCGGGATTTGCCGACGGCGGAAATGGCGGTGCAGGCCGCGCTTACGGGGCATCTGGTGTTGTCCACTTTGCACACCAACGATGCGCCAACGGCGATCACACGGTTGGTTGATTTGGGTGTGCCGCCATATCTGGTGAACTCGACAGTCATTGGCGTGATGGCGCAGCGATTGGTGCGCACGCTGTGTGCGGCCTGCAAAGAGCCTGCTGAGCCGTTGGACGATGATTTGTGGGCGGCACTGACCAAGCCGTATCGCGCAAGCAAACCGTCCGTCACGTACAAAACCGTGGGTTGTCTGGAGTGCCGCATGACGGGTTATCGTGGCCGTGCAGGTTTGTACGAAGTCATGCAGATGACGCCAGAATTGCGCAAAATGGTCGGCGCTGGTGCGGGGCTCGACGAGATGCGTGAGCAGGCGTTTCGCGATGGCATGAAGCCGCTGCGCGCGTCTGGCGCGCACAAGATTGCCACAGGGCTCACGACGGTTGCAGAGGTGGAGCGCGTTGCGCCGCCGGTGTAATTGGGCTTTCCGTGGCGCTTGTAGGAGCGGCTTGCCGCGACGCGAGCTTCTCCACCTTGGGTCGTGGCAAGCCGCTCCTACATCGTTAAAAAATAGGGGGTAAATTTTGCAAATCATATTAAGTGGCCTTGGCCGGATGGGCGCCAACATGGCGCGGCGCTGGGCACGCGGCGGCGTGCAAGTCGTTGCGTTTGATCGGAGCGCCGAGGCGCGTGCGGCGACGGCGGAAGCAAATATCACGCTGGTTGCGTCGCTCGCTGAAGGCCTGCAAGCAATGCCTGCGCCGCGCGTGGCGTGGCTCATGCTGCCTTCCGGCGAAATCACCGAGTCCACGATTGATGCGTTGTTGCCGATGCTCAACAAAGGTGATTTGCTTGTAGACGGTGGCAATGCCAACTACAAAGACTCGGTGCGTCGCGCAGCGAAAGCGAATTCTGCTGGTATCGAGTACGCGGACGTCGGCGTGTCCGGTGGCGTGTGGGGTTTGCAGAGCGGTTACTGCGTGATGACCGGCGCGACCGCAGAAAGCTATGCGCGACTCAAACCGTATCTCGAAGTGCTCGCACCGTCACCCACGCAAGGCATCGTGCATGCCGGTGCGGTCGGTGCGGGGCACTACGCCAAGATGATCCACAACGGCATCGAATACGGCATGATGCAAGCGCTTGCCGAAGGCTTTGCTTTGATGGAAGCGAAGAAAGATTTCGCGATGCCCATTGCCGACATCGCCGAGGCCTGGCGCGACGGCTCGGTGGTGCGCTCGTGGCTGCTTGACCTTACCGCCGCGTCACTCAAAAAGCCGGATGACATCGCAGCGATTGCGCCGTTTGTAGCCGACTCCGGTGAGGGCCGCTGGGCGGTGGAGGCGATGCTCGATCTGGGCGTGCCTGCACCGGTGACGGCGATGGCGTTGACCACCCGTTTTGCAACGCAAGGCAAGGGCGACTATGCCGCTAAACTCCTCGCACAAATGCGCGCCGGATTTGGTGGGCATGCGGTGAAGAAACAATAAGTAATCCCCTCTCCCGCGAGCGGGAGAGGTTAGAGTGTGGGTGGTCAGGTGGGAAATTTAACTGACGAACGCAGGAGGTCTACCCCCGTCATCGTCATGGGCGTCTCAGGCTGTGGAAAAACCACGGTCGGCCGCGCCCTGGCTTCGCGCCTGCACGCCACATTCCTCGATGCTGACGATTTCCATCCCGAAGCAAACGTCGTTAAGATGCGCGCCGGAACACCGCTCAACGACGAAGACCGCGCGCCATGGCTTGCAACCTTGAACAACGAGTTACTTACGCGGAGTGCGCGCGGCGAACAGGTAGTGCTCGCGTGCTCTGCGTTAAAGATTAACTACCGTATTGCGATTGGCGCGGGTTTGCCGCAAGCGCACTGGATTTTGCTCGACGGCAGTTTTGAATTGATCGCCGCTCGCATGCGCGAGCGGCCCAATCACTACATGCCGGAGTCGTTGCTGCGCAGTCAGTTTGACGCGCTGGAGCGACCTGAGGATGCAATCACCATTTCGATTGAATTGAATCCCGACGAGCAGGTCGAGGTGGCGTTGTATGCACTTCGCGATCTACAAAAGACGGAAATGTTGTAGGTTGGGTCGAGACCCCGCACGCATTAAAGCCATGCCAGTGCTGGGTTTCAACCCAGCCTACGCAGCTTTTTCCGCGCAGCCTAACGGCTTATAAATCCGCTCAATCGACGCAGGGAATTTGCTGAGTTTGGCGGTGGGACGGCGTGGTCTAACGACCAATTCACCGCCACAGTTGGGGCAAACATTCCCGAGCTTTGCTGTCGCGCAATCCGCGCAAAACGTGCATTCAAACGAGCAAATGCGTGCCTCCGTCGATTCGTTCGGCAAGTCGCGATTGCAGCATTCGCAGTTGGGACGTAGCGAAAGCACGGTTTAATTCAGGCCTAGCCGAAACGCCGACGCGCACGTGGCGCTGCGCCGCCTCCAGCGCCACCGCGCGAGAGGCCGGTGGGTTTGCCGGTCACGCCATCGCGATTACCCCAGCCGCCACCGCCGCCAGTACGCGGCGCGCGATCCGCACCGCCCGCATCGTTGCCGCGACTGTAGGTAGAACGCGGCGCAGGTGCGCCACGGTCATTGCCAAAGTTGCCGCCGCCCGAATTGCCGCCATAGCCAGAACCACCGCCGCCCTGTGAAGGCTCACGACGCTCGCCCCAACGTGCACGTGGTGCGCCGTCACCTTGGCCGCCACCGCCGTAGCTGCTGGAGCCGCCACGACCGCCGTAGCTCGATCCACCACCCGCGCCGCCGCGGTTGTCGCTGCCGTAGTTGCCGCCACCGGTGTTACCGCCGTAGCCGCTGCGTCCACCGGACGGTGCCGCGCCGCGATAGCCTTCGCTACCGCCCGTGGAGCCTGATGAGCCCGCGTAGCCGGCACCACCAGTCGCGGGCGCGCGACCACGCGGTGCGCCATAGCTTGGCGGGCCGTCGCGGCGACGCGAATCGTCACCGCCTTCGCCGAAGCGCGCTGCGCCACGACGATCTTTTGGAGCCCAGCCTTCACGGCGTGGCGCATCCGGCGGCGTTTCGCCATATTTCCAGCGCGGGCCGGTTGCAGTGTCGCGTCCGCCGGATGCTGCGCCTCGTGGCGCGCCACGTCCGCCGGAGGGCGGGCCGCCGCGCGCGGCATATCCACCACTGCGTGCTGCGGGGGCCGCGCTGGCACGCTCAGCGGCGCGTTCGCTCGGCAATTTGCTGCGCGGGCCGCGTTCTCTGGCGGCGAGCGCCTTGGGGTCATTGCTCGCTGTGACCGCGGCGGCGTCCTGTTCGGCTGATTTATCCGCATTGCCCGCGCCATCGGCGTTGCGCCAGAGGACAAACAATTTGCCCAGATGCTGCACGCTTTCACAGCTCAATTTTTCGCAAATTTCAGCAAGGTAACCGTCGCGAATTTCGCGCTCATCGCTGCCCGCACGCACTTTGATCAAGGCATGGGCAGTCAGCGCGAGGTCAATTTCGTGCAGCACAGCGGGCGTGAGGCCGTGTTGACCCATCATCACAACGGGGTCAAGGTGGTGCGCGGCAGCGCGCAGCGCGCGGCGTGCGCTGGAGGAAAGGGAGGAGGTCGGGGACGCAGACATGGATTGCTTTCTTCTTTTTCGCGATTTTGCGCATAGGGCGGAATTACCTCAATTATCTCGCGCTTCATGGGGTTAAAGCGCGAGCCGAGGGTCTAATCAACGCCAAACCGGGCGCAACGTCGATAATTTGGCACTAGACGCGCCGTTTTCATCGCTTTTCATCCACGACCCATGCTCAATCCCAGCGGCAAACGCCACAAGTCCAATCAAGTCTGGCTCGACGAGCACGTCAACGATCCGTTCGTGCAAAAAGCGAAGGCCGAGGGCTATCGCTCGCGCGCTGCATACAAACTCATCGAAATCGACCAAAAAGACCGGCTGATCAAGGCTGGTGGCGTGATTGTGGACTTGGGTTCTGCGCCAGGAAGCTGGTGTCAGGTCGCCGCCAAAAAGATCGGCAGCAAAGGCAAGATCATCGCCATTGACCTGCTCGACATGCAGGGCATGGCCAACGTGGACTTCATCCAAGGCGATTTCAGCGAAGCGGGGCCGCTGAAATTGATCGAGGAAAAACTGGCCGGAGCCAAAGTGGACTTGGTGATGAGCGACATGCTGCCGAACATGACCGGCGTGGCCGCCATCGATTCGCCGCGCGCGATTTATCTGTGTGAACTAGCGGCAGAGTTCGCGCTAGCGCACCTTAAACCCGACGGAAAATTCCTTACGAAGGCGTACCAGGGGCCAGGGTTCGAGGAGTTTCTGACGCTGCTCAGGCGGCAGTTCAAGACGGTAGCCAGCCGAAAACCCGACGCCTCACGGGATCGCAGCGCGGAGGTTTTTTTGCTGGGTTCTGGGTTGCGATAGAGGCAACAGCTTTTCTATGAAACGCCCATTAAATATGGGCTTATCTGAACATTTATTAGGTTATCGACTAATGTAATTTTTTGGTTTTACGCCCAGTGAAATTGGGCGTGTCATCATAAAGCTGATGCCAGAAATGAATTGCGACGCTGCCGTTTGCTAAGCCGCTTCATGTCTACATTCAACGACATAAAACCATCCTTTTCACGAACATGTGTCATGGCACCTTGAAAAACCGCATTCGCCCTTAAAATCGTAGTAAGTGTGGTTGCAGCGCCCCGCCTGTTGCGGGGAGGAGCGGCTTCAGGAGTCAGTGCGTGAACAACATGCTCAAAAATATCGGTATCTGGGTCGTCATCGGACTTGTGGTGCTCACCGTCGTTCAGCAGTTCGACAAATCGAGCCGCAAGAGTGACGCGGTGGCGTACTCGTCGTTTATCGAAGAGTTGCGTGGAGGCAAGGTGAGCGAGGCATCCATTGAGGGTCGCAACATCGAATACCGCACCAGCGAAGGCAAAAAAGCGACCTACGTGCCCGGTGGCTACGACAAGGATTTGATCAACGATTTGATCAAAAACAACGTCAAATTTTCGGGTAAACCTGAAGAGCAGCAGTCGTTCCTGTCGTCGATACTGTTCTCGTTCGGCCCGATCCTGTTGTTGATCGGCGCATGGATTTTTATGATGCGTCAGATGCAGGGCGGCGGCAAAGGCGGTGCATTCAGCTTCGGCAAGTCGCGCGCACGTTTGCTTGATGAAACCAACAACACCACCATGTTTGCTGACGTTGCCGGTTGCGACGAAGCCAAAGAGGAAGTCACCGAGGTCGTCGACTTCCTGAAAGACCCAAGCAAATTCCAAAAGTTGGGCGGACGCATTCCACGCGGCGTGTTGTTGGTCGGCTCACCGGGTACAGGCAAAACGCTGCTTGCCAAGGCGATTGCTGGCGAAGCGAAAGTGCCGTTCTTCTCGATTTCCGGTTCTGACTTCGTGGAAATGTTTGTCGGCGTTGGCGCATCGCGCGTTCGCGACATGTTCGAGCAGGCGAAGAAAAACGCACCGTGCATCATCTTCATCGACGAGATCGACGCCGTCGGTCGTCAGCGTGGCGCAGGGCTTGGCGGTGGCAATGATGAGCGCGAGCAGACGTTGAATCAGATGCTCGTCGAAATGGACGGCTTTGAAGGTTCGCAAGGCGTGATCGTGATCGCCGCGACCAACCGTCCTGACGTGCTCGACCCTGCGCTGTTGCGCCCGGGCCGCTTTGACCGTCAGGTTGTGGTGCCGCTGCCAGACATTCGTGGTCGCGAGCAGATTTTGCAGGTCCACATGCGGAAAGTGCCGATTGCTGCTGACGTAAAGGCGCACGTTATTGCACGTGGCTGCCCCGGCTTCTCGGGCGCTGACATTGCAAACTTGGTCAACGAAGCCGCATTGTTTGCTGCACGTGGCAACAAACGCCTCGTGGACATGGACGATTTTGAGCGCGCCAAAGACAAGATTTTCATGGGTGCCGAGCGCAAATCCATGGTGTTGTCCGAAGACGAAAAACGCGCCACGGCGTATCACGAGTCGGGACATGCGATTGTTGCGACCGTCATGCCCAAAGCCGACCCGGTTCACAAAGTCACCATCATCCCGCGTGGTCGTGCGCTGGGCGTGACGTGGCAGTTGCCGGAACGTGATCGCATCTCGCTGTACAAAGATCAGATGCTCACCGAAATCGCAGTGTTGTTCGGTGGTCGTATCGCTGAAGATTTGTTCGTGAAGAACATCTCGACCGGCGCGTCAAACGACTTCGAACGCGCCACCAAAATTGCTCGCGACATGGTGACTCGGTACGGCATGAGCGACCTGCTCGGCCCGATGGTTTATGCCGACAACGAAGGCGAAGTTTTCCTTGGTCGCAGCGTGACGCAAACACGGACGATGTCCGAGACCACGATGCAAACCGTGGACAAGGAAATTCGCCGCATCATCGACGAGCAATACGCGGTGTCGACGAAGATTCTCACCGACTACGCGCCGCAAGTTGAAGCGATGACTGCTGCGCTGATGGAATACGAAACCATTGACGCTGATCAGATCGCCGACATCATGGCAGGTCGGCCGGTGCGCGCTGTGAAGACGTACAACACGCCGGGTAGTGGTGGCAGTGATTCGTCGCCGGGTACGACGGTGCCGGTAGCTGCGGGTGACACTAAAGTTGACGGAGCGCCGGTTGATGCAACGACGCCTGCTTCGGCCTCGCCTAAAGCTGCGCCTGACACGCCGTAGTGAGGTGGCGAGCGCCGAGCCGCAGCCACCGTTAACGGTAACGCTGCAATCGGTGCGGCGCTCACGCTCACGTGGTCTTGGCGCGAGCGTTAAGCCATTCTTGGCGACCTTATCGGTCGCCATTTTCTTTTTCTGGCCAACGCAAAGTGCGGCCACATTGCCCGCCAACGATCTTGCCGAGTTCATCGTCAATATCGCGCGCTACACGTCCTGGCCCAGCACCGCATCGCCCAAATCGCTGACCGTTTGCTATGCGCATGGCGGCGCTGCGCCCATCGCCTCGCCTATCTCGGCGAATGACTGGACGGTGAAGGGAATCTCTGTCAACTGGCTAGCGATATCGTCGCCACAGCAAGTCGCAGGCTGCAATATTGTCTGGCTGAACTCAGACGTGCGCCCCGCTCCACGTGCATGGATTGCAGCGGTCACGGATCAACCGGTGTTGACGCTTAGCAACTACGCCGACTTTACCGCCGATGGCGGCATTATCGGTGCCTATCGAGTGGGCACAGACTGGCGCTTCGAGGTTAATTTGGAGGCCTTGCAACGCTCGCACATCAACATCGCTGCCGTGGCTTTGCGGCTGAGCCAAAAGCCACGAACATCTGCCGCCGCTGGTGAAACGCGATGATGAATGTGCGCCAATACCTTTCGAGTTACTCGCTGGCACGCCGCGTCACCTTTGCCGTCGTTGTCACACTGGTGGGCATGCTGTTGCTGGCAGGGCTCACGCTCGCTGCGCTGTTCGCCAAAGATCAGATCGAACAGAGCCGCATCGCGGCGATGACGCAGGCGAGTGTTGCATCAAGCACAGTGTCGGCGGCACTACGATTTGGCGGCTCTGACGTGATCGCCGAATCGCTGCGCGTGTTCGACAGCGGCCCCGAGCCTGATTCAGCAGCGGTGTACGACCGGCAGGGGCGCTTGCTCGGTGAATTCGTGGCCCACGGCGAACCAAAGTTTCCCCATGCCTTGCTGGACGTGACGGGCCGAGACATTGGCGTGCTCACGGCAAAGCCTATTCAACTCACGTTGCGTGACGATCAAATTAACAAAGCGCCTGCGATGCTAGGCACGCTGGTCGTCAATCCAAATCAGCGATCGTTGAACAGCACGTTTTCGCGCTCGTTGACGGTGCTGGGCCTTGTGCTCGCCATCACCGCAATACTGGGCATTTGGGTAGCGCGGCTTTTGAGTCAGGCCATGTTGCGGCCCGTTGCTGATCTGACTGCGTGGGCCGAAGAGGTGGCAATATCGCGGAACCTGCAAGCCGCTGCGCCACGCGTAGGCGGGCTGGAAGTGAGTCGCTTGACCACCAGTTTTGAGTCGCTCATTGCGCAGCTCGCCGAGCAAAATCGCGAACTCAAACGCAAGCAATACGAACTCAAAACGCACAACGAACACCTGGAGACGATGGCGTTCTCGGACGCCTTGACCGGGTTGCCCAATCGAGCCTCGTTCGAGTCCACGCTCAACGCCGAAATTGCCGCTGCCAAAGCGTCGGGCAAACCACTCACTGTTCTGGTTGTGGACATGGACAATCTGCAGCACATCAATGACAAACACGGTCATGCACAGGGCGACGCGGCAGTGCTCGCTACCGCGGCACGCATTCGGCGTGCGCTGC
>JANXNO010000521.1 GCA_025354075.1 Burkholderiales bacterium
TTCGATCTGGTGCCGAAGGGCGAGCCTTCGCGACGTTCCGCGCCATCGTATTACGAGTAAAAATACAGCTTCACTTGTTTATCGTAATCTGGACGCTTTGCCTCCTCCAGCGCGGTGGGTAACCGGTTTGTCAGACCAGCAGTTTGATCTTTTTGGCGCGCCTTTGGCTGATTCGCCGATGCAAAAATCGTCGCGTGGCGAGGCGCCCAAGCGCGCTGAATCGACGGTGCTTCCCGCAGCTATCGACGAAACCCTCACTGCGCTTGCACATCGGCTTCCTGCTGCGCTGCATTTGGGCACCTCGTCGTGGAGCTTTCCTGGCTGGGCAGGCATGGTCTATGGCGACCGTTATTCTGATGTGCAACTGGCGCGGCGCGGGCTGGCGGCGTATGCGTCGCATCCGTTGTTGCGCACCGTTGGCATTGATCGCACGTTTTACGCGCCGATCAGTGAATCCGCGTTTCGCAGCTATGCCAAACAGGCGCGCGAAGTAGCATCCGGATTTCGCTTTTTGGTGAAGGTGCCGATGCTGTTCACCGGGCCGAGATTGCGGTCAGACGAAGGGCGCTGGACGGATAACGAGGCGTTTCTGAACGCCAGTCTGGCGACGGCGCAATTTGTGTTGCCGGCCACGCAGGGGCTGGGTGACGCGTGTGGCCCGCTGGTGTTTCAGTTTCCGCCGCTGGGCCCAAAATTTACGCGCGCACCGCAGCAATTCGCTGATGCACTGGCCGAGTTTCTGGTGGCGTTGCCCAGGCTGTCCGGCGCGGCGTTTTATGCGGTGGAACTACGTGATCCTGAGCTATTGACAGACGACTACCTTGCCGCGTTGTGCGCGGGCAACGCCACGCACTGCATCGCCATCCATGCGCGCATGCCACAAGCCAGCGAGCAGTCGAGGTTCTGGCGTGAATCCGGGCGTTTGCCGCTGGTGATTCGCTGGAGCCTGCATTCCGGCATGAAGTATGAGGAGGCGAAGGAGCGCTACGCACCGTTCAATGCGCTGGTGGACGAGGACCCGGACGGCCGCGCGCAGATTGCTGCACTGGCGCTGGAGGCCACGCGGGCGCGGCAGGAGACCTTCATTATTGCCAATAACAAGGCAGAAGGCTCGGCACCACTCACCATCCGGAAGCTCGCTGATTTGATTGCCGAGTACGGGCAAACCCTAGTGATGCCGGGGTAGCCTCTAGAATCCTCGCAGTTGATAACAATTGGGGTTGCGTATGTTCGGACGTTTTATGCCGCAGGAAGGCCGTTTTTTTGAGCTGTTTAATCTGCACGCTCATGAAATCGTTGAAGCTGGCAAAGAACTGGTTGCCCTGATGAACGCGCTGGGCGAAGGTGCTACGGACCTGCGCGATCACGCCGATGCGATTGATGCCATCGAAAAACGCGGTGACAACTACACGCGCGAAACGATTCAACTGCTGCACAAGACGTTCATCACACCACGTGGGCGCGACACCCAAGTCGCCTGAGTTGTGTCTGAGCCCGATCTGCTGACGCTGAAGGCTGGTGAAGGCTACCGGCGCAGCCTTGTCCCAGTCAACTGCACGTATAGCTGTGACAGCGGCTTCGATGTCACCGCGGATGGTGTCGGCGCCGTCTGAGCCAGTGGTGGGCTCCTGCATCAATGCGGCCAGTGCGACGAGGACGCCGGCGTCGAAGCGTTGCAGCTCGTCTATCACATCAGCTGGCCCAATGTTCCTGACAAGAAAGGTGGCTCGCGGGATGTAAC
>JANXNO010000601.1 GCA_025354075.1 Burkholderiales bacterium
TCAGGACGCCGTCGCCGACGGGCAAAGCCGATTCCTGTTCGAGATGGCCACGGGCACCGGCAAGACGCTGACCGCCGCTGCCGTCATCAAGCTTTTCCTACGCACCGGCAACGCGCGTCGTGTGTTGTTTCTTGTAGATCGTCTGGAGCTGGAAGATCAGGCATGGAAAGCGTTCACGGCTTACCTCAAGAACGACTACAGCACCGTCATTTACAAAGACCGCCGCGACGACTGGCGCAAGGCAGAAATCGTTGTCACCACGGTTCAATCGCTACTCTTCGACGGCAAGTACCAGCGACTGTTTTCGCCTACCGATTTCGATTTGGTGATTTCCGACGAAGCGCATCGCTCCATCGGCGGTAATGCCCGCGCCGTGTTCGAATATTTCGTTGGCTACAAACTTGGTTTGACGGCGACGCCGAAAGACTATCTTAAGAATTTCGATGCCACGCAACCCTCCACGCGCGATCCGCGCGAGCAGGAGCGTCGCCTGCTGCTCGACACTTACCGCACGTTCGGCTGCGAAGGCGGCCAGCCCACCTTCCGCTACTCGCTGCTCGATGGTGTCCGCGATAACGTGCTGGTCAATCCTGTCGTTGCTGACGCACGCACTGACATCACTACGCAACTGCTGTCCGACGAAGGCTATGCTGTTGTCACCCCCGCTGGCGAGACTGGCGAGCAGGAGCAGACATTCGTTCACACCAGTTTCGAGAAATCATTTTTCTCCGAATCCACCAATCGCGTTTTCTGTGAAACCTTCATCAAGAATGCATTGCGTGACCCTGTCAGCAACGAGATTGGCAAGAGCCTCGTCTTCGGCGTCAGCCAGAACCACGCAGCCAAGCTCACGCAACTGCTGAATGAAATTGCCGACCAGCTTTTCCCCGGCAAATACCAATCAGACTTCGCGGTTCAGGTCACCTCATCCGTCCCCGGCGCGCAGCAGCTCACCATTAATTTCGCCAACAACAACCTGCTTGGCTCCGCCAATTTCGTCGACACCTACAAGACGAGCAAGGCGCGCGTTTGCGTCACCGTCGGCATGATGACCACGGGTTACGACTGCCCAGACATTTTGAATCTCGCGCTCATGCGCCCCGTGTTCTCGCCGTCTGATTTCGTGCAGATCAAAGGCCGAGGCACGCGTAAACACAACTTCCTCGACGCACTGCACGACGAGCGCATGAAACCGCTGATTGCCGAGCCTCAGAAGGCCCGCTTCAAGCTCTTCGATTTCTTCGCCAACTGCGAATATTTCGAGGAGAAATTCGACTACGACGAAGTGCTGCACCTGCCTGCGCGTGCGACCGGTGGCGAAGGCCCAGTTACGCCACCACCTCCGCCGCCGCCGCCTCCCGGCACGTTTTTTCATACCGGCGGCGATGCACTGCGTGTGAATGCCGAGCAACAAATCGGTCCGCAGGGCATGCGCATCGACCGCATGTTCTTCGACAAATTTGAAGAGACGGTCAAAGCTGACGACACGCTCAAAAGCGCTGTCGCAGATGAGCGCTGGGAGCAGGCGGCCGACTATGTGATGAGCCAGCTCTTCGACAAACCCACCGAGTTCTACAGCCTCGAAAAACTGCGTCATGCCGCAGGCGTTGACCGCCGCCTCACACTCAAGGAAATTCTGCAAAAAATCTTCGGCCTTATTCCGTATTTCAAATCCAAAGACGAGTTGCTCGACGACGAATTCCAGCAATTCCTGCTAGCCAACCAAGCGCAACTCGGTCTGCAAGATGCGGCCGGGGGCGACTCGAATGCCGCGCCCGCCATCGCCGCCATGCAATATTTCTTCAAAGCCTACGCAGCGGACGCCAGCTTACGCGCCATCATCGACGACAAGCGCTTTACCGAACTCAACGTGAATCCAAGCTTCGGCATCAAGGACCTCACCGCCGTGCCCGCTGACTGGCGCAGCCGTATTCCCGAATACGTCAAGGACTACGTGCCGCTCAACCAGTTCATGCAGTAACGGCTAATTTATCCCCAATGTGTGGGTACAATCACGCTTTGAGACCCCTCGGGTCGCTCCACCGGGAGATTGGCATGCACACCTTCACCATCCGCGACCTGCGCGACCGCTCTGGCGAATTAAGCCGCGAGGCGGCGTCCGGCAACGTCTCCCTCATCACCAAGCACGGGCAGCCGCTCATGGTCAGCGTGCCGTTTGATAAGGTCGTAGTCGAGTCCGGCGTGCATGTCTCGCTCGCGGTCAACCTGTTCAAGGCGGGCAATCTGTCCACCGGCATGGCCGCCCGCGTCGCACGTATGTCGCGGCTGGAATTCACTGATTTGGTGAGCAACCTTGGCATCCCGGTGGTGGTCTATCCGGCGAGCGAACTCGCGGACGAATTGGCGCAGTTCTCGTCCTGAACCGTTGGCACGCTTGGTTCAGCGAACAGTAAAGCCCCTCATCGTCGCCGATGCCGGGCCGCTTATTGCACTGGCCAAGATCAAGCAGCTTGCCCTACTGACCGTGCTTTTCAAAAGCGTCCACATCCCCGCGTACGTCCTGCACGAAGCCGCGGGCAACGCGGCGATGGCAGGCGCAGCGGAAGTGCGCGCGTTTGCAGAAGCGCACGCAACGATTCACTCCGACAGCGTTGACCCCATCGTGCAAACCCTGTGCATTGAGGTCGACGCTGGTGAAGCGCAGGCCATCGCGCTTGCGCAATCGCTGCATTGCGGTGTGCTGATGGACGATTTGCTCGGGCGTGGCGTTGCCAAAAGGATCGGCCTGCCGGTCATCGGCGTGCTCGGTGTTTTGCTGCAAGGTAAACGCGCCGGTCATGTCGCTGCCATCCGCCCCTGCGTCGATGCGCTCACGCTCGCCCGCTACCGGCTCTCCGACGCACTCGTCGCCGAAGTGCTACGGCTGGCCAACGAATAAGAAGACACTCATGCGCAACCCGTTCACCACAACATCACGTTCCCATGCTCGACTCTGAAACTAAGCGCCGAATGGATTCGCTGCACAACATTCTGGTCGGCAGAGTGCCCGTTCCAAGTGCACGTGTTGAGCAGATCACGATTGCGCTCATTTACAAATTCATGGACGACATGGATGCGCAGGCTGAGGCGCTGGGTGGCAAGCGCAGTTTTTTCATTAATGGCTTTGACAAATTCAGCTGGCCCAAGCTGCTCGCCGCCAACATGGGCGGGCAGGACACGCTGAACCTGTACTCCGAAGCCATCGGCCAGATGACGCGCAACACGCATCTGCCGCTGCTGTTTCGGGACATTTTCAAGAACGCGTATTTGCCCTATCGTGACCCGGAAACGTTACGCAGCTTTCTTAAAGAGATCGACGCCTTCCGTTACGACCACTCCGAGAAGCTTGGCGACGCGTTCGAATACCTGCTCTCAGTGCTCGGCAGTCAGGGCGACGCTGGACAATTCCGCACGCCGCGCCACCTGATCGACTTCATCGTCGACATCGTGAACCCGCGAAAGCACGAACGCATGCTTGACCCGGCCTGCGGTACGGCAGGCTTTTTGATGTCGGCGTGGAAGCACATCCTGGCGCAGAACGGCAAGGATCGCCCCGGCGACCAACTGAAGCCCGCCGAGCGTACCAAGCTCGCGCAGAACATCGTCGGCTTCGATATTTCGCCGGACATGGTGCGCCTGTCGCTGGTCAATCTTTACCTGCACGGCTTTCCTGACCCGCACGTGGCCGAGTACGACACGCTCACCAGCGACGAGCGCTGGAACGAGCAGTTTGACGTGGTCCTCGCCAACCCGCCGTTCATGTCGCCGAAGGGCGGCATCAAGCCGCACAAGCGTTTTTCGATTCAGGCCAAGCGCTCCGAAGTGCTGTTCGTCGACTACATCGCCGAACACCTCACGCCCACCGGTCGCGCGGGCATCATCGTGCCCGAAGGCATTATTTTTCAAAGCCAGACCGCGTACAAAGCCCTGCGCAAGATGCTGGTGAACCAGTCGCTGGTCGCGGTGATTTCGCTGCCCGCCGGTTGCTTCAACCCGTATTCGGGCGTTAAAACCTCCATCCTCATCCTCGACAAATCGCTCGCCAAACAGGCCGACAGCGTCGCCTTCTTCAAGATCGAAAACGACGGCTACGGCCTCGGTGCGCAGCGCCGTGCAGTCGCGAACAGCGATTTGCCGCAGGTGAAGAAAGAGCTGGACGAATACCTGAGCGCGTTGCGTCAGCGGCGCTCCGTCAGCGAGCTTGCGCCGACCTGCGGATTGATTGTGTCGAAGGAGAAACTGGCTGCGAATGGCGAGTTCAATTTGAGTGGAGAAAGGTATCGGGAGGGAGCGGCAACTAATCGTAGCTTTCCGCACGTCTCCATTGAAGAGGTCTGCTCAACATCATCTGGCGGCACTCCGTTGAGCGGGAACGCGGGCTACTACGACGGAGGGAAAATCCCATGGTTACGTAGCGGCGAAGTTGCTCAAGGAGAGGTTTTTCATTCTGAGTTGCACATAACCGAGGCCGGTCTGAAAAACTCGTCGGCGAAAGTGTTTCCGAAAAACACGGTGCTCGTCGCAATGTATGGCGCAACGGCGGGCGAAGTTGGAATCCTACGCTTCGAAGCCGCTACGAATCAGGCAGTTTGTGGAATCACGCCCCACGAACGCCTCCACCCCGATTTTCTTTACCTGATCCTCAAGTGCAACAAAGCAGCACTGATACGGCTGGCTGGCGGCGGTGCTCAACCAAACATATCTCAAAAGATCGTTCGTGAATTCCAAATCCCTCTGCCGCCGCTGGAAGTTCAGAAGGAAATCGTGGCGGAGATTGACGGCTACCAGAAAGTCATCGACGGTGCCCGCGCTGTCCTCGACCACTACCGCCCCCACATCCCCATCCACCCCGACTGGCCCATGGCAGAACTTGGTGAAGTTTGCGATGTTCGCGATGGCACGCACGATAGCCCGAAGTATGTCCTCGAGGGCTACCCGCTGATCACCTCGAAGAATTTGA
>JANXNO010000636.1 GCA_025354075.1 Burkholderiales bacterium
CACCGGGACTCAAATCATGGACAAGCAACTCGACACCACCGTTGAACTCAACCAAGACCAGTTCAATCTGCGTGACCTGCTCGACACGGAAATCGTGCTCATCGGCGGCGGCGACACCATCGTCGGCCTGTACTAATTCACCACTCGAACTCAACCTTTTTCGGAATCAGAATCATGGACAAGCAACTCGACACCACCGTTGAACTCAACCAAGACCAGTTCAACCTGCGTGACCTGCTCGACACGGAAATCGTGCTCATCGGCGGCGGCGACACCATCGTCGGCCTGTACTAGTTAACTGCCCCACTAGCCGGTTGGGCCAAGCTTGATTCGCTTCCCGGCCATGGCCACCGTCGAGTCACGGTGTGCGATGAGTAGCGTGGTGATGCCGAGGTTTTTTACTACCTGATTGACGGCCTGTTCGCGCTCGGTATCCAGCGCACTGGTGGCCTCGTCGAGCAGCAGGAACTTCGGTTTGCGATAAAGCGCCCGAGCGAGCAATAGCCGCTGTCGCTGGCCGCCCGAGAGGGCACTCCCGGTATTTCCCACCAATGAATCCGCCGCCATCGGCATGCGGCTCACTTCATCCCACAATGCTGCCGCCTTGAGCGATTCGGCAACGCGCTCCGCGTTCATCTCCGGGTCGAACAAGCTGACGTTGTCGCTGATCGATCCGGCAAACACGTAATCGTCCTGCATCACGGCTGACAGCTGCGCCCGCAGGCTGGTGGGATCAATCTCCGCGATATCCAGCCCGTCGATCAGCACCCGGCCCTCCGTGGCGGGCAAAAGCCCGACGACGACCTTGGCCAATGTGGTCTTTCCCGCCCCGGAACGGCCCGTCAGCGCCACGCTGTCGCCCGGATCTACGGTGAAGCTCACATTCCGGAAGATAAACGGGTCGTGCGGGCCGTAGCGAAAACCGAGGTTTTCGATGACCCACGTGGCTTTGAACAGGTCCGGCGCAGGGGCCTGACCGCGCGTTTCGCTTGAAGCGAGGGCGACGTCGGCGACGCGTTCGGCATGCAGATCGAGTAATTTGAACTCGGTGAACTTGTCGATCAGGTTGGACAAACGGCTCACGAACACCAGTTTGTAGGCAAAAAACGCGAGCAGCATGCCAACGCTGAAGCCGCCGGAAATGACTTCGCGCGCACCCAACCAGACGATGAAAACGTTCTCCAGCCCGAACAGCGCAAAGCTGGCCGTTTTGTACGTCAAGGTGAGCGACTGCGCGCGAATGCTGGCGTTCACCGTATCAACCACGGCGTTTTGCCAGCGCGCCAGGCGATCTGCCTCGCCCATATGCAGCTTGATCGCCTGAATGCCGCGCAGGCTTTCGATGAAGTGCGTTTGCTGTTGCGCGGCAAAGATCAGCTGCTCGTTCACCGCCTCGCGCATCGGGCGGAACAGCGCCCAACGCAGCAGCGCGTACACAGTCGCCACCGCAAGCACCACCAGCGTGAGCTTGATGCTGTAAATCGCCATAACGATAAACATGCTGATGGCGAGCACTCCGTCGATCAGCACTTCAAGCGAACTGCCGGTGAGCGTGCGCTGAATCGCGTCCATCGAAGCGAAGCGCGACAATAAATCGCCGACGTGACGCTTCTCAAAGAACGCGAGTGGCAAACGCAACAGGTGCGAGAACAATTGCGTCAATACTTGCAGCGATAAAGTGCTGGTCAAGTGCAGCAGCAACCAGCCACGCAATGCGCTAATCGCCGTCTGGATCAGCACCAGCAAACCAAAGCCCAGCGCCAGCACCGTCATCAAATCGCGGTCAGCGGAGACGATGACTTCATCCACCGTGAGCTGCACGAGCCACGGCATCGCCAGCGCAAACACCTCGAACGCGAGCGCCAAGGCAATAAGCCGGAACAACGCACCGCGAAAGCCGCGCGCATGACCCACCATCGACCAGATCGAAAAGCGCTCAACGCTTCGACGTTTTTTGAAGCTCGGCGTCGGTGTCAGTTCGAGCACGATGCCGGTGAAGTGCTTTGAGAACTCATCAAGCGGCAAGGTACGCACGCCACGCGCGGGATCGTGCAACACCACTGAGTTTTTGCCTACAGCGGTGATGACGACGAAATGGTTGAAATCAAAGTGAGCGACTGCGGGCAGTCGCACCTGCGCCAAACCGGGCAACTCGACTCGCAATGGACGCGCAGCGAGATTCATGCTGTCGGCAATGTCGATCAGGCTTTTAAGCGTGGAGCCCTTGAGCGACACCGAATGATCACGGCGCATGGTTTGCAGATCGGTCTCGATGCCATGATGCCCCGCGATCATGGTCAGGCAGGCGAGGCCACATTCGGCAGCCTCGGTCTGCATGATCAGCGGCACGCGGCGACGGAAGAAATTTAGGGTGGCAGTCACAACCGCCCCCGCAATCGCAACACCGGCTCAATCACCCAGCGATACAGAGGTCGCTCATCCAGCGCAATATCAGCCTGCGCCGACAGTCCGCTCTTCAGCGGATACGTCTCGCCATAAGCCACCATTTGCGGCGTCACCAACTTCGCGCGCACGCGAAACGACGGCTCTTTAACGAAGCCCGGAAGCCCGGCGTCACCTGGCGCAATTACGCTGCGACCCACGTCAGTCACGGTCGCTGCCACATGACCAAATCGCTCCATCGGAAATGCATCAATCGCCAACCGCACCATCTGTCCATCACGCAGAAAACCCGCCGAACGCGTCGGCACGTAAATGTCTGCCATCAACACGCGCGGTCCGGTTTGCACCTGCATAAGCGGCGCACCAATAATCACGGATTGGCCAGACAAAGCGATCACGCGCTCCACGGTGCCATCGTTGGCGGCAGTGACTTCGTAAGCGCGTCGCGCGAGGCTTTCGCGTGAAGACTGCACGAAGGTCGCTTCATCTCGTGAAAGTGTCGCGAGCTTGCCTTCCAGCGTGGCGCGCAGCGTGGGCAGCTCGGTGCGAGCGATAGCGAGGTCTCGATCAATGCCTGCGCGGGTACGTTTGAGCGATTCGAGTTTGACGGCTTGTTCAGCAAGATCATCCTGCTTTTGCTGCACCTGAAGTTCCGGCGCAAACTTGTCACGAGCGAGTTGACGAAAACGTTCCACCTGCAACTTGAGTTGCGCAACGCGGTCACCTTGCGCGCCGATCTCGCGGTCGAGTTGTGCTGCCTCCGCTGTATAGGCATTGATGCGGGCGGTGAGCTGAATTTGTTGCGCATTGAGCAGCGCCTGAGCCTGCTTGCGCTCGCCAGTGACTGCTGCGCGCCTTGCTTCGGCGTCGCGTGCGCCTGCGGCGAATACTGCCTCACCGCCAGCAGTACGTTCGGTTGAAATCGTCGCCAGACGCTGGCCCGCCTT
>JANXNO010000286.1 GCA_025354075.1 Burkholderiales bacterium
CCGCGCTGGTAGGTCGCCGCAGCGTAGCCCGCCACATCGCCAATTACCCCACCGCCGAGCGCGATGATGGTCGTTTTACGATCACACTTTGCGCTGAGCATTGCGGAATAAATCTGGTCAAGCGACGCGGCGGTTTTGTAGGCCTCGCCGTCGGGCAGGACCACCTCCAGCACCTGTTTTCCGAGTGCAACAACCGCATCACGGACACGCGCCAGAAACAACGGAGCCAACGTGGCGTTAGTGACGATCACCACCATCGCGCCCTTGACGAACGGGGCAAGGACATCAGCGTTGCCGATTAGCGCGGGGCCGATGTGGATCGGATACGGGCGGTCTGCGAGAGAAACTTGGACGGTTTGCATTTAGAAAATGGTTAATAACTTGTATCTGCAATGCCCGTATTACTAGGGCTTAGTGCTTTATTTGCCCATAAATCGACAATAAGCAAAATACGCACTTAACCCCATTAGATATAAGGCTTTCACGAAAAAGCTGATCGCGTTGAGCGGTTGTTATCAAGCATAGCGAATCTTCGCGGTCGAGCAGTGGCCCGCGACCAAACAATGCGCTGTGCCGATGCAGTATCCTGCAAAATGTCATCGCTAATTACTGCCGCCCCAGTCCGATCCCGCATGCAATCTCCCGCGAATAAGAGCCAAGCCGCACCGACCATCACCGACGTCGCCAACAAGGCAGGCGTGTCAATCAAAACGGTGTCGCGGGTGATGAATCAGGAGCCCGGTGTTCACGCCGATACGCGCGAGCACGTGTTGAAGGTGATGGCCGCACTCAAATACCGGCCCAAGCTTTCGGCACGTAGCCTCGCCGGTGCGCGCTCGTTTGTGATCGTTCTGCTGTACTACGACCCGAGCGCTGCCTTCGTGGCGGGCGTGCAACAGGGCGCGACGCTGCGCTGCCGTGAAGCGGGCTATCACCTGGTCGTTGAGTCGATGCACAACGATGCCGCTGATTTGGAACAGCAGGTGTCGCGGATCATCTCAACCTTGCAACCGGACGGCATGATTCTCACGCCGCCGCTGTGCGACAATCGTCAGGTGTTGAAAGCGCTGCAAGACAGCCGCACCCCATGCGTGCTGGTATCGCCGGCAAAGGACATCAAGGATCAGCCGAGTGTGCGCATGGACGAGGCGCGCGCGGCTGAAGAGATCACCAATCTCATCATCAGTCTGGGCCATGAGCGCATCGCGTTCATCAAGGGCGCGACCGATCAATCGGCGTCCGCGCTGCGCTATCAAGGCTATCTGCGCGCGATGAAAACGCACGGTATCGCAGTCGACAAGGAGCTGGTGCATCAAGGCGATTTCACCTTTGCGACGGGCGTCGACGCAGCGCATCATTTGCTCAGTCGCAGCGTGCGTCCGAGTGCCGTGTTCGCCAGTAACGATGACATGGCGCTGGGCGTGTTGGCGGCTGCACAGCGGTTGGGGTTGGCAGTGCCGGGTGACTTGTCAATTGCAGGCTTTGACGACTCGCCCGCATCAAGCCTCGTGTGGCCGCCGTTGACGACGGTGCGCCAGCCGATTGCGCAAATGGCGCGGGTGGCAGTGGACATGCTGATCGCGGCGAACCGCAACGATGCCGAGTCCGCTACCGAGCCCGACCTGCATCACGTGCTCGCCCATGAGCTCGTGGTGCGCGATTCGACTAGCAAGCCTAAGGCGGTGACTGCTGCGAACGCGGCGAAGCGGAAGCGATAGCGAAAAGTGCGTCTATAGGAGCGGCTCTGCCGCGACCGTGTCTGCGATCGCAACCGTGGGTCGCGGCCGAGCCGCTCCTACAACGGCGGCCGCGCACAATAATGCTCAACCAGCGCGCGATGCTGCGGCAGGTCTGCCAGCGCGTGTTGCGACATTTGCCTGATCATCTGAAATTCTTTGCGCGCATCATCCATACGTGGATACGCGGCGCGGCTTGCGGCCAGTTGAGTGTTGAACTCCATGCCGTAGAGCACGTATTGCCAGCTTGTAGGCGGATACATCTCAAGATCCGTCACAAAGTCCAGTCGATGCGGCGCGCGACACTGCCACATCGCGAGCTTTTCGCGCAGTGTTTGCGGAATAGACGCGGGGTCTGCGTTGTCAATCCAGAACTGTGAATCGGTGCGTTGCGTAAGGCAATAATGCATCTTGATGAAATCGACGATACGCTCGTAACGCGCACGCATCTGCTCGTTGAAAAGTTTAGCCACCGGTGCTGTGTCGCCGTTGGCTGGGAATAGGTAACTGATGAGATACGCGGCGGTTTCAATCAGACCAATGCCCGACGATTCGAGCGGCTCCAAGAACCCCGCTGACAAGCCCACCGACACGCAGTTTTTTATCCACTGCACGTCGCGGTAACCAACGTTTAGCTTCAACAATCGTGGCGTCAGCTTGTCACTCGCCGGGCCGATGTAGTTGCGCAACACCTGCTCCGCCCGCGCCTCGTCGGTGTGGCGACTTGAATAGACGTAACCGATGCCACGTCGCTGATGCAAGCCAATGTCCCACGTCCAGCCCGCCTCCTGCGCAGTGGAGATGGTGTACGACGGGATCGGCGTATCGGCTCTTTCGTACGGCACCTGCATCGCGAGCGCGCGATCAACAAACAGCACGTCGTTGAGATTGCGACACGGTGAGCCCAGCGCGCCGCCAATCAACGCCGCGCGGAAGCCTGTGCAATCGACATACAGATCTGCACTGAGCGTCCCTGCCTCACGCGTGACCACCGACCCAATCGCGCCGTCTGTATCAAGCTCAACGCGATCAACCGTCGCGATCACGTGCGCCACACCGAGTGATTTGGCGTGCTCAGCAAGCAGCTTGGCAAAGTTGCCCGCATCAAAGTGATACGCGTAATTCATCGGCCCCACGAAGTCGGCGTCGCTGATTCGCTTCGGCCCGTGCGAAGCGTCAGCGATTGCCTTTTGCATCGTGGCCGCCTCCGCGAATGAGGCGCTGGGTGCAGCAGCACCAAGCAGCCAATACGGCAGCAATTCAGGGTTGCCGGGGCGTTGACTGGGTACGCTGAACGGATGGAAATAGTGATCGCTACCGGTGGCACCTTGCGGTCGCACCCAGTCAATAAATTTCACACCCTGCTTGAATGTCGCTGTGCTTTCGCGAATGAACCGCGCCTCGTCGATGCCGATGGCAGCCAACGTGCCTTTGATCGACGGAAAGGTGCCTTCACCCACGCCGATAATTCCAATGTCACTTGACTCGACCAAGGTGATACGCACGCCGTCATCCGATGAAGGCCCCAGTGATTTCGCGAGGAAAGCAGCGGTCAACCAACCGGCGGTTCCGCCGCCAACGATGAGCACACTTTTAATAGGTTTCAAATCACTCGCCCTCCTCAATTTTTGTGCAGCGCACAACGAATATCACCTACAAAGTGCGCAATCATAAGACGAAAAAGTCAGCGTTTTGACTTTTTAGACAGCGCTGTCTATTTTTTGTTGACAGCGCTGTCTAAATTGCGCATGATTCGGCAATTCACAAAAAAGAGATCGTCTGCATCCCGTCGAAGATACCCACGCAGTACCCACCTTAAGGAGGAGAGTAAATTGAAAGTCCGAACATCACAGTCACAGAGGTTTTTACGGTCGCCCGTCAATCTGGCGATCATTTCAATTCTGGCCAGCGCCCATTCTGCGCATGGTCAAACGCAACCTGAACCCGCTGTAACGACCCTGCCCGAAGTCGTCGTCACTGCGACCAAACGCACGACGTCGCTGCAAAAGACACCCGTAGCGGTCACCTCAATCAGCGCTGCTGAGCTGGATAAAGCGCGCGTTCAGACAGTAGCTGACTTGGCGTACCTCGTGCCAAGTTTTGCGGGCACCACGCAAGGCGACCACGGTGTCATCACCATGACCCTGCGCGGCATCGGCAATGACAGCGCAAAAACCGAGTACGCTGATCCTGAAATAGCCATCTTCGTCGACGGCATTTATTCGCCACGCGCCGAGGGTGCAGCCGCACTCCTCTTCGACATGGAATCCATCGAAGTATTGCGCGGCCCGCAAGGCACGCTGTGGGGCCGCAACTCCACCGTTGGTGCGGTCAACATGCAAACGGCAAAACCCGTGTTCAAGGAGCTGTTCGGCGCGCTCGAAGGCGTTTTGGGCAACTACAACCGTGCAGGGATGCGCGGCTCGTTTAACGTGCCGATTAGTGACACAGTTGCGATGCGCTTTGCCTTCGCCAAAGAGCAGCACGACGGCTACGTTGATTTTCAGACGCCCACCCGTTACACCGTTCCGCAGCAGCAAACAGCCTATGTGGCTGGCGGCGGCACGCTCGCGACTTTTCAGCCAATCAACTACAACGACTTCGTTACCGGCGGGCAAAAGTACAACGCACAAAACCAGAGTGCTGCACGTGTAAGTCTTGCGTGGAAACCAATGCCCGGTATGAGCTGGAACATCTCGTACGAGAAATTTCCGGATCGTGGCACGCCAAACATGGATCTGATGCAAAACCCGCGACCCGGCCAAAACTTGTGGTCGGCGTTGATTGACACTGCACCGTACCTCAAGCGCGATGCAGACACCATTCGCAGCCGCGTTGACTATGCACTGAGCGACAGCCTCGCGCTGTCCTATGTAGCGGGTTATTCACACTTCACCGGCTCAGGCACCTTCGATCAGGATCGCGGTATTCAGATCCCCACGAGCTTCAGCACGGGTGCGACGTATCAGGAAGACCGCACCAATTGGTCGAAGTACACAGATTACAGCCATGAAGTCGCCGTGCAGTCGACCGGCAAGCGCGATATCGACTGGATTCTCGGTGCCTATTACGCAGCGGAAGACAACGGCATCCGCTTCGACATTCCCATCATCAACGGCACCCAGCAAGCTCCATCGGTTGGCAAGGCTCGTTCATTCAGCCGAAAGAAACTGTCAAAACAGCCGCAATCTTTGGGCAGGTAACGTTCAACGTCACAGACGCGCTTCATCTGACCGGTGGCCTTCGTTTTACTAGCGACAAGCGCGCCAATATTGGTGGTCGCGGTCATGGCTGGGCGTATGACGCAACCGCACCACAGCGGCCGATTGACCCAAGCCTTGATCCATCAAAACCAGGCTCCGGATTTAACAGCGGCTGCTGCAATGACGGGACTTACAAGAACGACAAACTGACGTGGTTGGCTCGGGCGAATTTTGATGTCAGCAAAGACACAATGATCTACGGCAGCGTATCAACCGGCTTTAAATCCGGCAGCGTACAAGACGGTGGCGCAACCTACGGCCCTGAAACGCTGACCAACTTTGAAGTGGGCAGTAAGCAGACGTTTATGGGCGGTGCAATCCGGTTCAATAACTCGCTGTATTTCTCGGACTTCAAAGGATTTCAATTCTCGTCGCCCGTCTTGAACGCCGACGGCTCGCGCTCGTTCCTTACAAAAAATGCGGAAGGCGCGAAAGTGTCCGGGTTTGAAACGGAACTGGCTGCCAAGCTGACGCAAGATGATCGCCTGCAACTGACCACCGCGTTTACGCAAACAAAACTCGGGAAGCTGCTAGGCCTCAGTAACGATTATTCGTTGCCTGCCTGCGTAGCTGATCCAAGTTTTGGTGGCTGTCTGGACGTTACGGGTCACAAACTGGCGCATGCCCCGACGTTCGCAGCTCAGGTGCTGTACGAACACACCTTCCGCATGCCGAGTGGCGCGTCGTGGACTCCGCGCATCAGCTTTCATTACGAGACGGCAAGCTGGCTCAGCATCTTCAATCTGGGCGACGCCGATAAACAGAAGGCTTACACGCGAACCGACGTGGGTCTGCGCTATGTTTCGGGCAAGTCCTGGTATGCCGATGCATTCGTGCGCAACGTCGAAAATGCCAACATCAAAACCGCAGCGGCAGGCGGCGGCAACGGCGGTATTTTCGTCGCGCAATACATGCCACCGAGAACTTACGGCATAAATGTCGGGATCAATTTCTAGACTTCTCATTGCTTACGGGGCGTTCAATTAACGCCCATACCGAGCCTCGCCTTTTTGTAGACTCAGCTGCGAAAAGGCGAGGCGCCCCGCGCATTGTCAACCTTGAATTGTCATTGCGTGGCGCATCACTGCCCCTCCGTTTCGAGGGGCAGCCTGATGCGCCGCAAGGCAGCGAGAATCACCCGATAGACTCCGCCAATCATTCACGATTTTCGGGAAAATTTTCATGATCAAGCTTGTTTCGCTTGTAATCACGGCAACCGCTCTGGGACTGATCGCACATTCGGCTGTTGCGCAAAAGACCACCGTTACTGTGGCGACCTTCCCCGATCTGGACCGCGCGGCTAAGGCCGCTGTGCCGCGCTGGAATGCGCTGCACCCCAACGTCGAAATCAAAATTGTCTCGTTGCAATATTCAGACCACCACACCGCAATGACCACCGCACTGGCGACCGGCTCCGGCCTGCCAGACGTGATGGCGGTCGACCTTCGCTTCATGGGCAAATTCGCTGAAGCTGGTGGTTTTGAGGACTTGCTTAAGCCGCCGTTTAATGCTGCGCTACTACGCGAAAAATTCGTGAGCTACACCATTCCGCAAGCGACCAACACCAAAGGCGAACTGGTCGCGATGCCTACAGACATTGGCCCTGGCACCCTGCTCTATCGCAAAGACATCATTGAAAAAGCAAGCGTCACTGAGGCAGAACTCACCAAAAGCTGGGAGTCCTACATCGACGCAGGAAAAAAGATCAAAGAGAAGACGGGCGCGTATCTACTGGCTGACGCCGCCGACATTCGTGACATCGTGATTCGCAGCGGCGTAAAGGATGGCGAAGGCTTGTACTTTGATCGAAGCGGCCGCGTGCTGGTGGACAGCCCGCGCTTTGAACGCGCCTTTGAGCTGGGCCACAAGGCGCGACAGGCAGGCATTGATGCCAAGGTAGTCGCCTGGACTAATGAGTGGTCGACAGGCTTCAAGCAGAACCGCATCGCGACGCAAATGATGGGCGCATGGCTCGCCGGTCACCTGAAAAATTGGCTCGCGCCCGACACCACAGGCCTGTGGCGCGCGGCGGGTCTACCGGGTGGCACCTATGCGAGCTATGGCGGCTCCTTTTACGCAATTCCCAAAAAGGCGCAGCACAAAACCGAAGCCTGGCAATTCATTCAATTTATGACGGTGAATAAAGAGACGCAACTCGAATCGCTGCGCGTACTCGACAGTTTTCCAGCGCTGGCAGAAGCGCATTCCGCGCCGATGATGGACGAGCCGCTGCCGTTTCTTGGTGGCCAAAAAGCACGGGCGTTATGGCGTGACATTGCCGCGCGAGTACCTGCCATTCCGATCAACAAATATGACGCGATGGCTACCGACATCATTCGGGATGAATTCGAGAATGTAGTGGCCAAGGGCAAGCCCGTGAAAACTGCACTGGCCGACGCCCGCGCCCTAATTGAACGGCGCTCACGGCGTTAAATCAGGATCACGTTTTAGTCCGTTGATGAACACACCCGCCCGCCGACGCAAGTGGAAACAGCGCGACATCGCGCCGTATCTTTTCATTGCGCCATTCTTTGTGCTGTTTTTGGTGTTTGGGGTGTTTCCGCTCGGCTTCTCGGTCTGGCTTTCGCTGCATCAATGGGAGCCCGCAGCGGGCATGTCGGCGATGCGCTGGGTGGGACTCGACAACTATATGTTTGCGTTGACCGATCCGTGGTTTCATCGCTCGTTGTGGAACACGCTGTGGTTTGCGGTCGTGTCCGGTTTGCCACAGCATCTGGTGGCATTGCCACTCGCGTATTTCATCCAGTCACGCTTGAAGCGCAGCAGAAATCTGGTGGTGGGTGCGTATTTCATTCCGTACATCACGTCAAGCGTCGCCATCGCACTGATTTTCGCCACGCTGTATTCCAAGGATTACGGGGTCATCAATGCGTTGCTTCAGGCCTTGCATCTGCCGGGCGATATTGATTGGCTGGGGGACGCCAGCTACACCAAACCCGCCGTGGCGTTTGTGGTGTTCTGGCGTTATCTGGGCTGGAACATCGTGCTCTATCTCTCTGCGCTGCAAATCGTCGACAACGATCTCTATGAAGCTGCAACGCTTGACGACGTGAGCTTCTGGCAACAGTTTTGGCACATCACGTTGCCGTTGTTGCGACCGATGATTTTCTTTGCGGTCACACTTACGCTGATCGGCAATCTGCAATTGTTTGAAGAGCCCTTCATCCTCGTTGATGCTGAAAAGGGTGTCGCGCCATCAGTGATGACCAGTGCGATTTTCATGTATCGACTGGCGTTTTCAGACGGTGATTTCGGAACAGCATCGGCGGTGTCGTGGATTTTGTTCCTTATCATCGCGGCGCTCACTTGGGTGAACAGTCGTTTGTTTAAGCGCGCAGAAGATCACGATGTCTCGCGCTGAACGCCCCGACACAGCGCGCTACATTGCCTACGCACTGGTGGCGGCGGGCGCATTGCTGCTGGTGTCGCCGTTCTATTTCACCTTCGTGTTTGCCACGCATACGCGCAGCGCAATTTTTGATACGCCACCGCCGCTGTGGTTTGGCAGCGCTGTGCTTGGCAATTACGACATGTTGTTGGAGCGGCTGCCGTTTTGGCGCAACTTCGGCATGAGCGTTTATGTGGCCGTCATGACCACCACGCTCAATCTGCTGCTGTGCTCGATGGGCGGTTATGCGTTCGCGGTGTATGAATTTCGCTTCAAGCGCGCGCTGTTCGCTCTGGTGTTGGCATCGATGATGTTGCCCGCATTTTTGAACATGATCCCGAGCTTCATGGTGATGCAGTTTCTCGGCTGGATCGACGAGCCACGAGCGCTGTATGTACCGGGCGCAGCGGGTGCGTTGGGCATTTTCCTGATGCGACAGTACATCAGTAGCGGCATTCCCAAAGAGCTGATTGATGCAGCACGCATGGATGCGTGTGGCGAGTTTCGCATTTTTTGGAGCGTGGTGTTGCCATTGACCGGGCCTGCGCTTGGCACGCTCGGACTGATCACGTTCATCAATTCGTGGAACAACTTTATCGCGCCACTCATCGTGATGCGCTCCGCTGAAAACTACACCCTGCCGCTCGCGCTTCGCAGCATGCAAAGCCCGAACAACACCGAATGGGGCACGCTCATGGTGGGCAGCGCTATCGCCATGTTGCCCCTGCTGATCGCTTTCTTTTTTTGTGCCCGTCGCCTTGTGGCGGGTTTGACTGCCGGTGCCGTTCGCGGTTGACCAGCGCAAATTCATATCGACTCAATGACACCCAACGCTCTCGCCTCCCCGCCCGCTCCCGTGACATCAACGCCCAATCAAGTGTCACCCACGATGTTTGGCCCTGATTTTGTGTGGGGCGCGGCCACCAGCGCCGCTCAAATCGAAGGGGCTGCAACCACCGATGGCCGTGGCGAATCGATCTGGGATCGCTTTTGCGCCGAGCCCGGTCACATCATTGACGGCTCGAATACCAACGTCGCCTGCGATCACTATCACCGCTATCCCGAAGACGTGTCGATGATGCGCTGGCTCGGTCTCAAGGCGTACCGCTTTTCGATGGCGTGGCCGCGCGTGCAACCGCAAGGGCGGGGTGCGTGGAACGAAAAGGGCTTTGCGTTTTATGACCGCCTGATCGACGAATTGCTTGCATCCAACATTCAGCCACACGCGACGCTGTATCACTGGGATTTGCCGGCCGCACTGCAAGACGACTTTCTCGGCTGGCAATCACGCGACATCGTGCCGTTGTTTGCAGACTACGCAGCCGAGGTAGCGCGTCGCTTTGGCGACCGACTGACCACTATCGCCACGCTCAATGAACCGTGGTGTGTGGCGACCCTCGGCCATGAGACCGCACAGTTCGCCCCCGGCATTGCCAACCGGGCCGCCGCCATGCAGGTGTCGCACCATCTGCTGCTTGCGCACGGTCGCGCCATTCAGGCGATGCGTGCCGTGTGCAAAACGCCACTCGGCATTGTGCTCAATCACACGCCGTCATTTCCGGCGCGACCCACGGAGGCGGATCGCCTCGGTGCGCGGCTTGACGATGGCCTCAACGTGCGCTGGTACATGGATCCGTTGTTCATGGGCAGCTATCCGGCGGATGTGCTCGCGCATCTGGGCAGCGATGCGCCAAAAGTCGCGAGCGGTGACCACGCCGAAATCTCGCAGCCGCTCGATTTTCTCGGCGTGAATTTCTACACTCGCAGCCTTATCAGCACGCAGCAGCCAGCGCCCCCCGTGCCAGGCGTGCAGGGCTTCACCGATATGGGTTGGGAAGTAGTGCCCGAGGCACTAACGCAGCATCTGGCACGCTTGTCGCGTGAATACGCGCCACCGCCGATCTACATCACCGAAAACGGCATGGCCAATGCTGATGAACTGATAGACGGCAGAGTGACTGACACGCAGCGCATCGATTACCTAAGCAGTCACCTGATGGCGTTGGCGCGGGCTGCGGAATTGGGTGTGGATGTGCGCGGCTATTTTTATTGGAGCCTGCTCGACAACTTCGAATGGAACTCCGGCTACGCCAAGCGCTTCGGCATGATTCACGTCGATTACGCCACGCAGCAGCGCACCGCGAAGGACAGCGCCTACTGGTATCGCACTTTCATCAGCGAACACGAGCGGCTCAATCGCGCGGCCACGGGAAGCTGACATGGCAGAGCTTCGCATTCAAGCGCTGGGCAAGCGTTTCGGCGCTGACGCACAAGTAGTCAAAGACATTGATTTGACCGTGGCCAGCGGTGAATTCATGGTGCTTGTCGGCCCGTCCGGTTGTGGCAAGAGCACCACGCTGCGCATGATTGCGGGGCTTGAAGACCCGAGCGAAGGGCAGATATTTATTGACGGCGTGGACGTCACTGACTGCGCGCCCGCCGCACGCGGCGTCGCGATGGTGTTTCAGAGCTATGCGCTGTATCCGCACATGACGGTGGCGCAGAACATGGGCTTCGGTTTGCGCATGACCGGCGTACCTGCCGCCGAAGTGGAGACGCGTGTGCAGCGCGCTGCGCAGTCGCTTCAGCTTCAAGCATTGCTACAGCGCCGTCCGCGTGAGCTGTCTGGCGGGCAGCGACAGCGCGTGGCAATTGGTCGAGCGATTGTGCGTGAACCGAAAATATTTTTGTTCGATGAGCCGTTGTCCAATCTCGACGCATCGCTGCGAACACAGATGCGCGCGGAATTGGCGCAGTTGCACAAACGGCTCAACGCAACGATTATTTACGTCACGCATGATCAGGTGGAGGCAATGACGCTCGGAGATCGTATCGCGATTTTCAATGCGGGGCGTATTGAGCAGGTGGGCACGCCGATGGAGCTTTACGAGCGTCCGTGTAACCGTTTTGTCGCGGGATTTCTAGGCTCGCCACGGATGAATTTTTTGCCTGTTGCGGTGGCGGAGGGGTTAATGCCGTTAGCGCCACAAGGCACAGTGACTGTTGGCTTGCGACCTGAGCACTTACGCTGGACTGCCAGTGAGGCGCCCGATGGCCCTGGCATTGAGGCGAACGTTCAGCGCGTGGAGCACCTGGGCGATGTCGCGCTCGTGCATTGCCTTGTCTCTGGAGCCGAAGAACCAGTCATCGTGAAATCAGCACTTGCGCCGCGTGAATTGCCAGCCGTCAATCAGTGGTTGTGGCTGCAAATTGATGCGGATCGCGTGCTGCTGTTTGCTTCCGATGGCGGCTTGCTGAAGCGCTGATTTCGTCGGTTGACGTCAGCATCGAACGCCTCTACACAATGCCTATGCTGTGGGTCCAGCGAGAGAAGAATAGCCAAGTATCAACATCGTCTGATTGTGCATTGCAGTCAATGAGAGTAGCGTGTGAACTCTGATTCATTGCTCAAAAATTGCACGTCATGGCACACAATCTGCACAATACCCTCCGTACACTTTCGCTGCCAAACACATTCAGTCCGGCTACCAGCCCGCTGCACTATTACAGCCTGCCCGCGCTGGAAGTAGCAGGCGTTGGTCCGATCAGTCGGTTGCCAGTGTCGATTCGCCTGGTGCTTGAGTCGGTGCTGCGCAATTGCGACGGCAAGAAGGTTCATGAGAGCAACATCACCGAGCTTGCGAACTGGCAACCGAACACGCCGCGCGTTGAAGAAATTCCGTTCGTCGTTGCACGCGTGGTGTTGCAGGATTTCACTGGCGTTCCACTGCTGGCCGACCTCGCTGCGATGCGTAACGTGGCCGCTGCAATGGGCAAAGACCCGAAGCGCATCGAGCCTCTCGTACCCGTCGATTTGGTCGTCGATCACTCGGTGATGATCGATTACTACGGCACCCACAACGCGCTGCGGCTCAACATGGCGCTGGAGTTTCAGAGGAACGGAGAGCGCTATCAATTTTTGAAATGGGGCATGCAGGCGTTTGACACGTTCAAGGTGGTGCCGCCGGGCATTGGCATCGTGCATCAGGTCAATCTTGAATACCTTTTTCGCGGTGTGCAGATTCGCGACGGTGTGGTGTTCCCGGACACGCTGGTCGGCACCGACAGCCACACCACCATGATCAACGGCGCAGGCGTCGTAGGTTGGGGTGTGGGCGGCATCGAGGCTGAGGCTGCGATGCTCGGGCAACCTGTGTACATGCTGACGCCGGATGTGGTGGGCGTGGAACTGCGCGGCACATTGCGCGAAGGCATCACGGCGACCGACCTTGTGCTCACGGTGACCGAGTTGCTGCGCAAAGAAAAAGTCGTCGGTAAATTCGTTGAGTTTTTTGGTGAAGGTGCGGCGAGTTTGAACGTGGTGGATCGCGCCACCATCGGCAACATGGCCCCCGAATACGGTGCAACGATGGGTTTCTTCCCGGTCGACGAGAAGACGGTGGAATACCTCAAAGGTACGGGTCGCACCGAGACCGAAATCGAGGTGTTCACGGCGTATTTCAAAGCGCAGGGATTGTTCGGCATGCCGCGCGCGGGCGACATCGATTACAGCAGCACGGTGGTGCTTGACCTGACCAGCATCGTGCCGAGCTTGGCGGGGCCGAAGCGGCCGCAGGATCGCATTGCCTTGCCGGATATGAAGACGAGTTTTGAATCTTTATTCATCGCACCCGGTGCTGAAAATGGTTTCAACAAACACGCGACCGACCTCGGCAAACGCTACCCTGCCAATCGCCCCGCAGTCGCGCCCAAGCAGTTGATGCCACCTAAAGTCGTCACTCGCAACGTGGTGGAGATGGCTGATCGTCCGACCGTCGGCGGCAATGACGCCGTCGCGACAGTGAGCGCTGAAGCGCCTGCGCTCGACACCAACATCGGCCACGGAGACGTGCTCATCGCGGCGATCACCAGTTGCACCAATACATCGAACCCCGGCGTGATGCTGGCTGCAGGTTTGATTGCGCGCAACGCAGTCGCAAAGGGCCTTACCGTACACCCGCGCGTGAAGACCAGCTTCGGACCCGGCTCGCGCGTGGTGAGTGCGTATCTGGCAGAAACCGGGTTGCAGCAATGGCTGGACACGCTGGGCTTTGACGTCGCAGCTTACGGCTGCACCACGTGCATCGGCAACGCGGGTGACCTCGCGCCAGAGTTCAATGAGGCCATCATCAGCAACGACTTGATCTGCGCGGCAGTGCTCTCGGGCAACCGAAATTTCGAGGCGCGAATCCACCCGAATCTGCGCGCGAATTATCTGGCGAGCCCGCCACTGGTTGTTGCGTTCGCCCTGGCAGGGCGCGTTAATATCAATATGGAAACCGAGCCGCTCGGCGTTGGTCACGATGGCGCACCTGTGTTCCTACGCGACATCTGGCCGTCGAGTGACGAGGTGCAAAAGCTCATGCGTTTTGCGACGAATCCCGCTGTGTTTCGCGACCTGTACGGCGACTTTACGCGTGACCATGATTTGTGGAATGCGATCCCCGCGCCGACCGGTCAGGTCTACACCTGGCCGCAATCCACCTACATCGCCAAGCCGCCGTTTTTTGAGAATTTCAGCATGCAGGCAGGCGGCATCGGTGACGTCATCGACGCCCGCGCGTTGCTGATGGTCGGCGACTCGGTGACCACGGATCACATCAGCCCAGCAGGCTCGTTTAAGGAAGGCGTGCCAGCAGCGACCTACCTCCTGGCACACGGTGTCAAGAAAGCGGACTTCAACAGCTACGGAAGCCGTCGCGGCAATCACGATGTGATGATTCGCGGCACGTTCGCCAACGTTCGGGTGAAAAATTTGATGCTGCCAGCGCGTGAAGATGACACCCGCATCGAAGGCGGCTTCACGCTGCTCGACGGCGCGTGCATGCCCGTGTACGACGCCGCGATGGAATACATCCGACGCGGCACGCCGACGGTCATTTTTGCGGGCGAAGAATACGGTACCGGCTCTAGCCGCGACTGGGCCGCAAAAGGCACCATGCTGCTCGGCGTCAAGGCCGTCATCGCGCGCAGCTTCGAGCGAATTCACCGCTCAAACCTGGTCGGAATGGGCGTGCTGCCGCTGCAATTTAAAGACGGCGACAGCCATCAATTGCTAGGGCTGCGCGGCGATGAATCGTTCTCGATTTACGGCGTAGACGCAGACCTGAAACCGCAACAAGACATGCGCCTTCACATTC
Organism: Burkholderiales bacterium; assembly: GCA_025354075.1. Classification (GTDB taxonomy): domain Bacteria; phylum Pseudomonadota; class Gammaproteobacteria; order Burkholderiales; family Casimicrobiaceae; genus Casimicrobium. Next base: position 14,549 of record JANXNO010000286.1, read on the forward strand.
AGCGCGCCGACGGAACGACGCGCGACGTGACAGTGCTATGCCGCATCGACACGCCGATTGAAGTGGACTACTACAAAAACGGCGGGATTCTGCCGTTTGTGCTGCGCGAGTTGATGGCCAGCGCTTAACCGAGCGCAACGCATCTACATTGTCACTTCCAGACGCCGGTAAGTGCCGTACGGTGTCCTATGCCAAACTCACCGCCGTTGCATAGTAGACGGCGAGCCAAAGCGCACGCTGGGTGTTGATAATCGAGAGCGTCGCAGATCAAAGTGGCGCGCATTTTGATGCACAGCCGACTTCAACATTTTCAGCACATCGGTAACCCTATGTAGCCGTTACTTTCACGCTGCATCGCTAAGCGAAATGCCCGCGCGATTCACGTAATCGGCTGCGATTAAGAATACTGGGGCCACTCCGCGATCATTCACACCATTCCCGGCGTGCGCGACGCCCACCGCACCCGCCGTGATTTCAATCGCGGTTATTACATCCTGTTTGGCTGTAGACATGCATGGGGCAGCTTCGACAATTGCCAGATTGGCAGCGTTGGAAAGCATGTGCTCTTTCAGCTCTGGGAGCGAGGCATGCGCGGCGTACTTCATCCGACTGATGTCTTGCGAGAGGCTGGACAGCGCATCACGCGTTTCGCTATGGCCTTTCCAACGATCAGACTGGGCGGTCGTTTGCACAGTAATCTCGGTAGGCTTAGCAGTGGTGGTTAGGCGCTTGGGTTGAGTTAGATACATTCCAGTCGCCACAATCGTTGCGGTAACAGCGCCTATTGTGACGATTGAAACGACTAAAAAATTCATCTTTGTCCTTGATGTGTGTGCGCTCTGCGTTCCGTACTTGCGGAAGCTGGCCAAAAGCAGGTGTTAGCCCTTCGCCAGAAAAAACGCAACCAGCGCGAGGGCTGCGGGCAGCGCCTGAATGAACAAAATCCGCTTCGATACAGTTGCTGCGCCCCACACACCGGCGATCACCACGCACACCAAGCCGTACACCATGAACGCGCGTGCGATGGCGGCGTCTGGGTAGAGGAGCCCTAGCGCGATGGCGGCGACCAGGAAGCCGTTGTAGCAGCCTTGATTGCTCATAGCGGCGGCGCGCATTTCGATTTGATCTTTGGGCACGCCGAACACTTTGGCTCCGCGCGTGCGAAACAATACCGTCTCCAGCAACACGAAGTAGACGTGCAACAACAGCACGATGACGGCGAGAATTTGAGCGGCTAGCAACATGGTGATCCCTGATTTTGTTTTGCGAGCCGCATCTTAGTACGATGCGAACTTAGCGCAAAGCAACGCACGAATCATCGTTTGATGTTTAGAAAATCGCCATCAAGTTCAGCCTTCAGCGACGCGAGTTTGAAGATGCCGCTGACCCGCGCGATAGGTGCCGCATCTGCCGTGATCATGCCCTGCACGAACACCATGTTGCGCGTCATCCGCAACACCTCGGCCTCGCCCTGAACCCACGCGCCGATGGCGGCGGGCGCGAGGTAGTCGATCTGCAAACTGATGGTCGGCAAAAAGCGCCGCCCGCCGAGCGCCTGATACATCGCGGCGTACGGCAATAGCGAGTCGGCAAAGGTCGCGAGCATGCCGCCATGCAATACGCCGCCCAAGTTGCTGTGCTGCTCGGCAACGCGAAAACCGAGCAGCAAACGTTCGTTCTTCCACTGCCCGTAAAACGTGGCGTTGCGGCTGGCAAATCCGCTGCCGGCAGCGGCGGCGACAAAGCCGGCGGGTATGTCGTGATCGGACTCAGGACTTGAGTGGCTCGGTTGCTGCAAGGCGTGGCTCCGTATTTATTGTCGTTTGCTCATTGATTGCGTCGCTAAATCTTGAATGCAGGCAAATTTCAGTATCAGCTTTTTCGTGAAACGCCCTTTGAGTATGGGCGGAAGGCCAATATTAGCTAATTCTCGACTTTATGCATTTATTCGCCCTTTGCCCATATTAAATAAGGCTTTCAATAAAAAGCTGATAAAAATTATTGATGCGATTTAAGCGTAAGTTACCCAGCCAGAATCTGCTTTTGAATTCAGATGTGGCACCGTGTTGTAGCTCACCAGTACATGCCGTTTGGGCGTGAATGCGAACTCGGAGAGCGCGCTGTTTCGGATGCGTAGATTCAGTTCAATCGTCGTCTCAGGGCTCGTGCCGAGCACATGCCCAACCGCCGTCGAGATCGGCCCACCGCTCGACACGATCAACACGTTTTTGCCGAAGTGATTGGCGCGCATATGATCCAGCGCACTGGTCACGCCCGCTAAAAATTCTGCGTATTTCGGCATGCCGACCGGCTCAGTTCTGCCCTGCATCCACGCCGCCAAACCATCGCGCAGCAAGCGAAAATGACCTTTCACCTGCTCTGGTGTCGTCGGTTTGTGCAGCGGTTCTGGGTGGATTGCGCCAATGATTGCGGCAGGATCATATTCGTTGAGTCCGGTCCAAGCTAGCGCATCGGTGTTGTCGCGCTGCATACCCTGCGCAATGCCCTGCCAAGTTTGCACATGACGCTTGAGTGTGCCGGTGATCACAGCGTCAAACGTCACGCCTGTCTCGCGAAAATACTCACCGAGTTTCAAGCTTTGCTTGTGGCCGAGTTCGCTTAAATTGTCGTAATCAACCGCGCCAAACGAGGCCTGCCCGTGGCGCACTAAATATAGATTTCCCATAATCCCATTTTGGCAGAGCCGATTGGATAGGTGACTCTGCTTAGCACGCTTTTCAGTCCACGTCAGTCGCGTCGCGCAAAGTCAATAAACCCGCGCGGCACGTTCACGCCGAGCAGTTCAACGCGTAACTTCTGGCCCACTTTGTAGCCTTCAAAACCCTGCACAAGTCGCCCCTCAACCGGTGGCGAAAATACACGCACATAGGTGCCTTTGTCCGACGCACCGGTGACAATGGCGTCAAAGCGGTCACCGATCCGTGAGGCGAGCAATAGCGCGGCGGCCGCCTTCCTTACCTGACGCTCAACCTTGTTGGCGTCGTCCTCCTGCTGACTGCAATGGGCCGCGAGCGCAAACAACGCTGCATCGCTGTAAGGCGACGGTGCGCCGATCAACGCGGCCTTCATCAAACGCAGGGTCACGAGATCTGGAAAGCGGCGATTCGGCGCGGTCGAGTGAGCATAATCGCGCACCGCTAAACCAAAGTGCCCGACGCCCGCACTGCCCGGCTTGTCAATCACATATTCGCCCGCGCCCATCAGCTTGACTATGGTCAGCGACAAGTCGGGAAAGCGCACCGGATCAGCCACACGTCGACGCACCAGAAACGCTTCCAGCGCCTTTGAATCAGGTTCAGGCGGCAGCGCCTCACCGAGCGTTTTAGCAATGTCCACAATACGCAACCAGCGCTCCGGCGAGCGCACCACGCGATGCAGGGATGAGAAGCCTTTTCCGGTCAAAAAAAGTGCTGCCGCCTGATTGGTCGCGATCATGAATTCTTCGATTAACTGGCGGGCGCGGTTGTGCTCTTGCACGTTAAGACTCACCACTTGGTCGCCGTCAAACACGGCCTTCGCCTGAATCGTCTCAAACTCCAGCGCCCCCTTCTCGCGGCGCTTCGCTCTAAGCTTTTGCGCAATAGCATCCTGCGCGCGAAGCTGCGAGTCCATGCCAGCGACTGCGCGCGCGGCGGCAGGCAGCGCGCCTTGCCCCTCAAGCCACATCGCAACCGAATCGTAAGCAAGCTTGGCTCGATTCAACACCAGCGCGCGATACGCTGTGCTGGAGGTCAGTTCACCGTTGCCATCGAACACCATTTCAGTCACCATCGAGAGGCGTGGTTCGCCCTCGTTGAGCGAGGTGAAATCAGTGGACAAGCGCTCCGGCAGCATGGGAAAAATTCGCGCAGCGGTGTACACCGAACAGGTGTTGTTATGCGCATGATCATCAATCGCAGTGCCCGTTTTGACCAGCGTGTCCACGTCGGCAATGGCGACCAGAATTTTGATGGCACCATGAGTCAACGACTCGGACACCGAAAGCTGATCCAGATCACGTGAGTCGTCGTTATCAATCGAGCACCACAACAGCGTCGTCAAGTCACGAATGTCATCGCCAGTTTCGTTTGACGGGCGAGTGATGCGGGCCATCTCCTGTTCAACTGCGGGAGAAAATTCCGGCTCAAGACCACGATCAATCATCGCCTGTTTGGCGATCTGCGCGAGGTCAGCGCGGTTGTTGGGACGATTGGGTGCTTGGGTATTCATAGACTAACTGTATCTCGAATTGCAAAGTATTGCGTCCGCCTGATTTCGCATTGGCACCTCATAAGGCGCACGTGCAGCCACGCCGACCCACAGCACCTACGTTCTGCGCGCCTCCCCGTAGAATCAGCCCAACATGAGAAACGCCCCCACTCGCCTGGCAGAGTTACGACGACACCTTATCCTCGACTCCACCGCTGAACGGGCATACGACGACATCGTGCGTTTGCTCGCCTCGAACCTTGATGTGCCAATGGCTATGGTGAATCTTCTCGACGAAGACCGCGACTGGTTCAAGGCGAGTATTGGACTGCCGTTCAGCGAGTCGCTGGTAAGCACATCGTTTTGCGAATCATTTTTCAAGACTTCCGACGCGGTAATCATCGTTGAGGACACGATCACTGCGCCAGACCTCGCGACCCACCCGCTCGTGGTGGGCCCGCCGTTTATTCGTTTTTATGCGGCTGCTCGCCTGGCCGTGGCCGGGCACACTTTGGGCACGCTATGCGCCTACGACGTTCGACCACGAACTATCTCTGAAACGCAAATAGAGCAATTGCAAACGCTCGCCGCCGCAGCAGTCGATTTAATTCGCAGACGGACACTGCCGGCCTGTTGAGCCGACTGCTACGACGCGTCGAGACGTAAAAAAACCGCATTTCTGCGGTTGTTTCAAACATATCGATTGGCTCCTCGACCTGGGCTCGAACCAGGGACCTACGGATTAACAGTCCGGCGCTCTACCAACTGAGCTATCGAGGAATCGAAGCCTTAAATTATAACCATAACTGCTAAAACACTGCTTGTGGCAGATACTTAGTCGTTATCTGACCCACGCGGACTCTTGTCCATATGCGGCGCGGCGTGCTTCAGGTAATAAAACATGGACCAGAGCGTGAGACCGGCCGCGATCCACAGGGCGAAGGTGCCAAGCTTTGGCGTGGGAATGCCAGGAAAGAACGGTTCATACAGCAAAAGCGCGATGATTGCCGTCATCTGAGCCGCCGTTTTGAATTTGCCGATATTGTT
>JANXNO010000044.1 GCA_025354075.1 Burkholderiales bacterium
AGTTCACGCCAGAATCAGGGGGCTTTGTCGCACGACGATGCGCGCAGCGCCCAAATCTTTTAGCCTTCGGGCTCACATTGACAAGGGGAGGGCCCACAAGGCCCGCAGCACTCATGCGAATTAAGCGATGGATGGCAGTGACAGGACTCATCGTGGCAGTGGCCACCGTGGGCGGTTTCTTTGGCTTCAAGGCGTACGCAGCCAGGCAGGAGACGGCGGCAAAAGCCGACGGCAAGGACGGCAAAAAGGTCGACCCCACGCTCGCGCTGGCCACCGTAGACGTAGCCACGGTCGGCCCGGCCACACTGGTGCAAACCCTCGCCGTCGCCGGTACGGTGGACGCGTCGAAGCAGGCAATCCTGCGCTCGCGTCACGCAGGGATCGCCACCGGTATGGTCAAGCGCGCAGGCGATCAGGTGCAGGCAGGGGAGCGTCTGGCGCGCGTCGACAGCGACGAGTTGCGACTGCGTATTGCCGAACGCGAATCCACCATCCGGCAAACCCAGGCCCAGCTCACCGTGGCCGAATCGGCGCGGGCGCAGCAGCGATCACTCTCCGATCGCGGGTTTATCTCAAAGGCTGCCTTCGACGCCGCCGACAGCAGCTACATCAGCGCACGCTCCGCGTTTGAAAACGCCAAAACGCAAATGGACATGGCGAAATCGGCGCTCGCCGAAACCGTGTTGACGGCCCCGATCACAGGCGTCATTTCCAAACGGAGCGTGGAGCCAGGTGAGCGCGTCGGCAACGAAATGGCGGTATTCACCATCATCGATCCGAGCTCGCTTGAGGTCATTGTTCCGGTCGGTGCCGAGCGCGTTTCGGAGCTAAAAATCGGCCAGACGGCGAAGTTTCAGCTCGACTCCAGCGGCACGCTGATCGAGGGAAAACTGACCCGCATCATCCCGACGACGGGCAGCGCCGCACGCACCGTTGAAACACGTTTTTCGTTGCCGGCAAACAGCGGTGTTCCAGCAGGTGCGTTCTTGTCAGGTCAGTTGCAAATCGCGCAAAGCAATGCTCCAGTAACCATTCCGCGCGTAGCGTTGAAGACGGACGTGAATGGCAGTTATGTGTGGGTCGTGCAAGACGGCAAGGCGACAAGGAAACGGGTAAAAATCACGCCCAACAGCGATGAGTCGAATCCGCTGGTGCCGATTGCCGATGGATTGGTAGCGGGCGCGACGGTGCTCACCCTGCGCGGTGTCGAGCCGAACGACGGTCAGCCGGTAACGATGCCAGGCGCGGCACCCGTCGCTAATCCGGCGTCCAGTCCAGCGTCGGCTGCGGCCCCAGCGGTTGCGCCTTCAACCGCGTCGAAGTAACAAGGAGCACTCCATGTGGATGACCCGCGTTGCAATTAAAAATCCGGTGTTTTGCACCATGGTGATGTTTGCGCTCATGGTGATGGGCGCGGTGTCGTATTTCCGGCTGCCGATTGATGCCATGCCTGAGGTGAATTTGCCGTTTGCCTTCACCGTCGTGCAGTATCCCGGTGCCAGTCCGCAAGCGGTTGAAAACGACCTGACCAAGCCCATTGAAAATGCGTTGAACACGATCTCCGGCGTCAAGAAAATCACCTCGCGCTCACGTGAAAATTCGAGCCTGGTGATTGTTGAATTTGCCATGGGCACCGAGATCAAAGTCGCGATGCAGGAGATGCGCGACAAGCTGGCGCAGATTCGCCCTAGCTTTCCGAAAGAGGCCAAAGAACCGTTCGTCTCGCAAGCCAATCGCGATGATGATCGCGCCATTGTTTCGCTCGGCGTAACCTCAAAAATCAGGACGCTGCCTGATCTCTCGTACATCGTGGAAGAGGTCGTTCGTCGCCGCATGGAAAACGTCACGGGCGTCGCGACGGTGAACATCAACGGTTCGGCAACGCGCGAGATCCAGATTGAGCCTGATCCTGCGAAGCTGCGCGCGCGCCGCATTGGTGTGGATCAGGTGTTGAACGCGATTCGCACTGACAATATCGATGCGCCAGTTGGCAACATCACCATTGGTCAGAACGACAAGTCGGTGCGCGTGGACGCGCGCTTCAAGTCGGTGTCTGATTTTTCAAATTTGATCGTGGCACGACGCGACGGTTTGCAGGTGCGGCTCGCCGACGTGGCAACGATTGTTGACGGCAGTAAAGAGCAAACCAGCTTCGCCCGCATCGACGGTGTTCGTGCCATCAGTCTCGACATGCTCAAGGTGCGTGGAAGCAATACCGTTGAAGTCGGTCAGGGTGTCAAAGTTGCAATTGAGCGCTTGAAAAAGGAGCTGCCTGCTGACGTTGAATTGACGATTCTTTCCGACCAGTCCAAGTACGTTAAATCGAGCGTTGACGGTGTGAAGAGCACCATCATCGAAGGCGGTTTGCTCACGGTATTCATCGTGTTCCTGTTCCTCGCGTCGTGGCGCAGCACGGTGATCACGGCGTTGACGTTGCCGATTTCGGTGGTGGCCACTTTCATCGCGTTGTATGCCTTTGGCTTTACGCTTAACAACCTCACGCTGATGGCGTTGTCGCTCTGCATTGGCCTGCTGATTGATGATGCGATTGTGGTGCGAGAAAACATCGTTCGTCATCTCGCGATGGGCAAGTCGCACCGACAGGCCGCGCTTGAAGCAACCGAAGAAATCGGTCTCGCTGTGCTGTCGACCACACTGGCGATTGTGGCGGTGTTTGCGCCAGTCGCGTTCATGGGCGGCATCATCGGCTTGTTCTTCTATCAATTCGGCGTGACCGTGGTTGTCGCCGTGTTGATCTCGCTATTTGTGAGCTTTACGCTGGATCCGATGCTGTCGGCCGTGTGGGCTGATCCGCTCGGCAATCGCTTCAAGCGCCTGCCGTGGTTGGGCCGTTTTCTTACCTGGTTCGACAACAAAATGGAAGGCTTGCAGCATTCCTATGAGCGCGTCATTCGCTGGTCACTCAATCGGCGCAAAACGGTGCTCGGCATTGTGGTGTTGATGTTCGTTGGCAGCATGGCACTGTTCCCTTTGATCGGTAGCGAATTCGTGCCGAAAGAGGATCAAAGCGAATTTGGCATGCGTCTGGAAACGCCTGTCGGCTCAAGCCTTGAGTACACGACGGTAAAGGTCGCTCAGGCTGAAGCTGAGTTGCGCAAAATTCCCGAGATTGTGCTGCTGTATTCCGGCGCTGGCGGTGGTCGCGGCAAAAACACTGGCTGGATCAATGTCACGCTCAAGCCACGAAACGAACGTGCGCGCAGCCAGAAGCAGATCGAAGACGCCGCGCGCGACTCGGTTAAAGGTATCGCTGGTATGGTGGTGTCGGTGGGCTGGAACAAACCGGTACAGGTGTCATTCGTTGGCCCGGATGCAACGATGCTTAAACAACTCTCTGAACTTTTCGTGGAGAAGCTTGAGAAGATTGACGGCGTGGTTGATATCGATAGCAGCGAAAAGGCGGCCGTGCCTGCGCTCGTGATCACACCCAAACGCGCTGAGAGCGCCGAGTTCGGCATCACGCCGTCCACTATTGGAAGCGTGTCGCGCGCGCTGGTGGCGGGTGATGCGGTGGTGACCTGGCTGCCGCCATCGGGTAACTCGGTCGACGTGTCGGTGCGCCTGCCCGCTAACGTGCGCAATGATCCGGCGCAATTGCTGCAAATTCCGCTGGCCAACCCACGCGCCCCCGACGGGGATGCGCTGTCGCTTGATCGTGTGGCGACCATCTCCGAGAGCACCAACCCGAAGAGCATCGAGCGCGCCTTCCTGCAGCGTCAGGTAACGATCAGTGCCAACGTCAAGCGCCGCACCCCAGGTGAAGTGGGCAATGACGTCAATAAGCTAATCGAGGCGTTCCCGCTGCCACCAGGCTACCGGTTCCAGCAGGATGGCGACAATCAGATCATGCGCGATTCGTTTGGCTACGCCATCGTGGCGCTGGTGCTGGCGGTGACGTTCATTTACTTCGTGCTGGGCTCGCAGTTCATGAGCTTTGCGCAGCCGATTGCGATCATGGCGACCCTGCCGTTGTCGCTGATTGGCGTGTTACTGGCCTTGCTGGTCACACGAACCACGTTCAACATGTTCGCCATGATTGCGTTCATCATGTTGATGGGACTGGTGGTGAAGAACGGCATTTTGCTGGTGGACTTTGCCAATCAGGCACGACGTGATCAGGGTAAGAGCATTACCGAAGCGCTGGTCACCGCTGGGCACATCCGCTTGCGCCCGATTCTCATGACGACCGCAGCGATGGTGTTCGGCATGCTGCCGATGGCGCTGGCGCTGAAAGAGGGCGCGGACGGTACGATGGGCCGCTCGATCATTGGTGGCTTGCTCAGCTCGGGCATATTGACGCTGGTGGTGGTGCCGGTGATTTATGCCATGATCGAGGAGTTCAAAGAGCGTCGCGCCGTGAAGAACGCGGCGAAACGCTCGCTTGCCCCCGGTTTGCTGGGCGCGGCGGAGGTTCCTGCCGAATAAGCCGGTGCTTGCACTCGCGCAATTTTTCGCTAAACTTACTTAAATGACCGCGAGTCATTTAGGTAAAACAGCTCCTAAAATTAGCTCATCTTGATCCACTTTGCAGCGCTGCATGCAGCGTCAGACCGCTCTTATGAACATCGAACAAGTCCGCTTTAATATGGTTGAGCAGCAGATCCGTACTTGGGATGTGCTCGACACGGATGTACTCGACTTGCTGCACACCCTCAAGCGCGAACATTTTGTGCCGCCACCGCAGCGCGAATTCGCGCTGATGGATATCGAACTGCCGTTGTCTGCGGTCGCGGCGGACGCAGTGACCGAGCGCATGTGGTCGCCCAAGATGGAGGCGCGGGTCGCGCAGGATGTGGACTTACACGGCTTTGAGCATGTGCTTGAGGTGGGTGCCGGGAGCGGCTATCTGACCGCGCTGCTCGCCTCGCGAGCCGCCCGCGTCACCAGCGTTGAAATCAACCCGACGTTGACGCAATTCGCCGCCGCGAATCTGGCAAAAGCGGGCATCAGCAATGCAACCGTGACGACCGGCGACGCCGCACGCGGCTGGCCGACCAGCGCGCCGTACGACGTAATCGTGTTTACCGGCTCGATGGAGGTGTTGCCCGAGGAGGTACTCGCGCAACTGAAGCCGGGCGGGAAAATCTTCGCCATTCTTGGCAAAGCACCGGTGATGCGCGCGCAGTTGATCACTGTGACGGCTAACGGTGGTCGCAGCGAGCGAACCCTGTTTGAGACGGTGGTTGCGCCGTTGACGCATGCGGCGCTAGCTCCGGGATTCGTGTTCTGATGGTCGAGCAGATGGATGTCACCTCTGTCGCGGCTGCGCGTTGCGACTCGCTCGCCAACGCGCTGCTGCTTGACGTGCGTGAGCCGTGGGAGTTTGAGCTGGCGCGCATTGAGCACTCGGTGAATATTCCGATGTCGACGCTGGCGTCCCGGGTGGAAGAGGTTCGGGCGTTGCAACAAGCGGCGTCCGGCCCGGTCGTGGTGGTCTGTCATCACGGCATGCGCAGCATGCAGTGCGCGCAGTTTTTGTCGAAGCAAGGGCTCGACCATCTGATCAATTTGAGTGGCGGTATCGACGCGTGGTCTGCGCGCGTCGATCCGTCGGTTCCCCAGTATTAAATCGTTGGAGCATTGAATGCGTTTTTTCCGAGCCGTCGCCCTGTCCGCCGTAACGCTTGCCCTGTCAGGCGCGCATGCGGCTGACTTGCTGACTCTGTACCGCGATGCGGCAACGCAGGACCCAGCGGTCGCTGCGGCGCAAGCATCCCTGCTGGCTGCGCGAGAGCGTCTCAATCAGGCTGAAGCGGCCAACGGCTTTGCCGCCGGCGTCAACGGTGCTGCCAACAGCAGCTACTTCGATGCCCACGCCCGTGGCTTCCCAAGCGCAACCACTGATCGCGGCTATCTCACGGCCAGCGTCTCTGCGTATGTCAACAAGCCGCTGATTCGCCCGGCCAATTTTGTAGCCATTGAGCAGGCGAAGGCGTCGCTGACACTGTTTGAAGTTTCGCTCGCGGCCGCGCAGATGGACGTGGCCAGTCGCCTGTCGCAAGCCTATTTTGACGTGTTGCTGGCGCAGGATAACCTGACGCTGGTGCAGTCACAAAAGGCAGCGGTCGCCGAACAGCTGGCGCAGGCGAAGCGTAATTTTGAAGTAGGCACCGCGACCATTGTTGACACCAACGAAGCGCAGGCGCGCTACGATCAGGTGATCGCTCAGGAGATCGCGGCGAATAACGAGGTTGAGCGCACCCGCTACGCACTGCGTAACGTCGTGGGTCGCTATGAAACCAATCTCAAACGCCTGCGTACCAATGCGCAAGTGCCCGCGCCGAATCCCGCCAATATGGACGCCTGGGTGAGCCGCGCCGAAAACGAAGCCTTTGGTGTGCGGCTCGCGCAGCAAACACTGGCCATCGCTGAATACGACATCAAGCGCGCCCAGACCGGCAAAGACTGGACGCTCGATGCCTCTGCATCAGTGGTGCATTCACAAGCCACCGGGGGACCGACCAGCGGCGTTGGCACGTGGGCCAACTCTGGCGTGATCGGCGTGACGTTTAACTGGCCGTTTGATATATCCGGCGGCGTCAACGCCCGGATTCGCGAGACGCTGGCGCTGCTCGACAAAAATCGCAATGATCTTGAAGCGGCGCGCCGTACGGCAGGACTGGCGGTGCGCCAGTCGTACCTGGGTGTTACCAGCGGTGTGGCCAGTGTGGCGGCGCAGCAGCAGGCGCTCAAGTCGGCAGAAACGCTTTTGGCTTCGACCAAACTGGGTCTGGAAGTGGGCGTCAGAACCAATCTCGACGTTTTGAACGCGCAGCAGCAGGTGACACAGGTGCAACGCGATCTGGCGCTGGCTCGCTACAACACCCTACTCAATGACTTGCGGTTGAAGGCGGCCACAGGCGTGCTGACCGAGGACGATCTTCGCGCGACCAACGCTTACCTGAGCGATTGACCGGGCTGAACTGACGGGGTGGGCGGATGGTCCAGGCCGAACAAAACCGCGCGGCCAGCTGCTGCGTATAGCTTTGGTTCGTAAATACCAATTTATTGCGGGGTTAGTCATGTCACGTATTCAGTCAATTGTCACCGCTCTGGTTGTGGCAACCATTTCTTTCGTCGCTGCAGCGCAAATGCCGAACGACGCGGTGCTCGCCCCCTATGGCGGCTACGAGGGGCTGGGCAAAATCACCCATGACTTCGTTGAGCGGTTGCAAAAAAATCCGCGCATCAGCGCTTTTTTTAAGGATGCCGACGTCGAGCGACTGGAGGCGATGCTGACTGACCAGTTCTGCGACGTACTTGGCGGTGGCTGCAAATACTCAGGCAAGTCGATGAAAGAAGTGCATGCCGGCAAACGAATTGCGACGGCTGATTTCAACGCGCTGGCTGAGGATTTGCAGGATGCCCTCACGGCCGCGAACGTGCCAACCTCACAACAGAACAAACTGATCGCCCGGCTCGCGCCGATGCATCGCGATGTAGTGGAGAAATGACTATGAACATTGCGAGATTCGTCGCGTACGGCCTGTTCGCCGCTGCAACGTTGCCTGCGTATGGCGGCAGCTTTGTCGGCATCGCCGGTGACCGCGATGGTCAGGCGATGGCCAGTGTGGTGATGTCGCTCAAACCGATTGGCCGCACGGCACCGGCGACACCGCCTGAGGAGATTGTCGTCAGCCAGCAGGATCTGGCGTTTAAGCCCTACATCTCAGTCATCCGCATTGGCTCAAGTGTGGTGTTCGCCAACCGAGACAAGGTTGAGCATCACATCAAATCGTTTTCCAGCAGCAAGCCGTTTGAAATCGCCGTCCACAAGCCCGGCGATACGCCCGCGCCGATTCGATTCGAGAAAGAGGGCGCGGTGGTCGCGTATTGCATCCTGCACGACTGGATGCGCGCGTATGTTTATGTTGCCGACACGCCGTGGTTTGCTTTGACGGCGGCTGCGACGGGCATCGCGAAAATTGAAAACCTGCCGCCAGGTGACTATGAGGCGACCGCATGGCATCCTGATCTGGGTCAGTACAAGCCACCACTGGTGCAAAAAGTCACGATTACCGCCACCGGCAGCACCGAGGCAACCTTCAAGTTTGAGTTCAAGCCACGAGCCGTACGGCAAGCGCCGAAGTCCGGTGGGTCAGCCCGAACCAGCTGAAATCATTAGACACTCGCGGGCGAACCGATCATTCGACCCGTTTCGCGCGAATCCCGCGTTTGGCTAACGCTTCAAGCAGATTGTTTTCACCGAACATGTGACCCACGCCGATCACCACAAAGTGGTTTTCGGGTTGCTTGAAATATCCCTCAATTTTATCGGCCATCGCAGCATGGCGATCATCAAAAATGCGCCGTCTTGCCGCGACTCCTTCCGCCGTGTCGCCAAAGTCATCTGCCACCAGTCGGTTTAGCGTAGGTCCGTCACCCGCACGATACGCCGCGAGCATCTCAATCAGCCGCTTCTCCATACGGTTCTGGCGCACGGCGGCGAGAAAACGCGTCATGGCCGCTTTAGTCTCGGCGAGGTTCGCTCCGGCCAGCACGCCACACTGCGTGGCACCGCCCTCCACTTCAACAACCTTCATCTTCGCGTATTTGGCCTCGCGCAAAAACACCACGTCGAGACCGCGCGAGAAATCGACGCCAAGTTGACCCAGCTCCACACCCAGCACCACCAGATTTACCAGCCAGAGTTTCCGGCCTTCGATTACGGTTTCTGGAATGCCCGCCGCACGGATGTACCCCGACAACGCAGCAAAGTCCTCAGACGACAGCACGCTTTCGAGCTTCTCCTGCGTGACGGCTAATTTTGAGCAGGCCTGTTGCGTTTCGGGCAGCGTTACATCCGCTTCAACGGCCAGCACCTTGGACTCGTCAAAGCGCTTCTGTACCGCGTCCGGCACCGGGTAAAAGTCGGGCTTGCCGACATGCAGCGAGCCGAACAGCGTGACGACTTTGTTGTCCTTCGGGCCATCCTTGCCAGGGTCTTTGGACAGCTCCCACAAAAAGGGTTTGCTGAGTTGGGCGTGGACGGCCGAGGTGCCCAATGCGAACGCGGCAGCGGCAACAAAAATGAGGGAAGTGAGGCGTGTCTTCATATCGCGATAATAGCTGGATGACCTCATCAGACCCGACTGCCCCGCCACCGGTTGCATCGACGACCACCGTTAGCACGATTGCCGCAAAACCGGGCTGGATTGCCGCTTTCAAGGTCTATCTGGAGCCGCCCTCGTTGCGCATGCTGGCACTGGGTTTTTCTGCCGGATTGCCGCTGCTTCTGGTGCTGGGCACGTTGAGCTTCTGGCTGCGCGAGGCGGGCGTCAATCGCTCGACGATCGGGTACTTGTCGTGGGTGGGCCTCGCGTACGGCTTCAAATGGTGCTGGGCACCCCTGGTGGACCGCTTGCCGATTCCGCTGCTCACGCGCCTGTTGGGGCGTCGACGTAGCTGGTTGCTGCTGGCGCAGCTGATGGTCGTCTGCGGGCTGGTGGGCATGGCGTTTTCTGACCCGAAAATCGCCTTGATGCCGATTGTCTGGTTTGCGCTATTGGCCGCGTTCGGCTCGGCCACTCAAGACATCGCGCTTGACGCGTTTCGCATTGAATCGGCAGATGTGGATCGTCAGGCTGCGCTGGCAGCGGCCTATCAAACCGGCTATCGCCTGGCGATGATCTGGGCCGGCGCGGGCGTGCTGTGGATCGCGGCGCGCGCGGAGGTGGCTAACCCCGCGAACTACGATCCCAACAGCTGGCGCGTGGCGTATCTGGTCATGGCGGGCTCCATGATCGTCGGATTCGTCACCGTGATGTTCACCAATGAGCCTGCCGCCCGCCCCTACGCGCCGTCGAGGAACATGGGCGAATGGCTGCAAACGGCCCTGATTGATCCCTTCGCGGATTTCTTCAAACGTTATGGCTGGAACGCGTTGCTGGTGCTCGCGCTGATCGCTACCTACCGGGTCAGCGACATCGTGATGGGCATTATGGCCAACCCGTTTTATGTCGACATGGGTTACAGCAAGGATGAGGTCGCCGAGGTGGTCAAGATTTATGGCATCGTGATGACGCTGGTCGGCACCTTTATCGGCGGCGTGTTGTCGCTGCGCTACGGCGTGATGCGCATCCTGTTTCTCGGTGCAGTGCTGTCGGCGGCGAGCAATCTGCTGTTCTCATGGCTGTCGGTGCGCGGCCACGATGTAACCGCGTTGAAGATCGTGATCTCGGCGGACAACATCAGCTCGGGCATTGCGTCCAGCGCATTCATCGCCTACATGTCGAGCCTGACCAATGTGAGCTATTCGGCGACACAATATGCGCTGCTGTCGTCGATGATGCTGCTGTTGCCGAAGTGGCTGGCTGGCTTTTCTGGCGTTGCAGTTGATACCGTGGGTTACAACGTGTTTTTTATCGGCACGGCGCTGATCGGTGTGCCGGTCTTGTTGCTCATCTGGATTGCGTCACGACGGCTGCAACACCAGCAGCTTTCTGCTGAAACGGCTGTAACCTAGGGGCTGACGGGGCATTTATCAATTTATCGACTTTTAGCAATTTATGTCGGTCAGCCCCTATTTAATGGCACTTTCAGTGAAAAGCTGTTAGAGAAATCGTAGCGACTTTGAGGAGGCTTCATGCCCGTCACACTCACCATCAATCAAAAATCCGTGGTCATCAATGCGCCCGACGATAAGCCGCTATTGTGGGCGCTGCGCGAAGATGCCAACCTCGTTGGCACCAAGTTCGGCTGCGGCATCGCGGCCTGTGGCGCATGCACAGTGCTGGTCGATGGCGTGGCGACGCGATCCTGCGTGATGCCGATTTCGGCGGTCGTCGGCAAGCAGATCACGACTATTGAGGCCATTTCGGAAAAAGGTCCGAGTGCCGTGCAAAAAGCATGGATTGAGCATCAGGTGCCGCAGTGCGGTTATTGTCAGTCCGGCTTCATCATGGCGACCACCGCATTGCTCGAAAAAACGCCCGATCCGACCGATGCGGATATTGACGCGGCGATCACTAACTTGTGCCGCTGCGGCACGTATCCCGCGATGCGCATGGCGATTAAA
>JANXNO010000045.1 GCA_025354075.1 Burkholderiales bacterium
GCACCACCACGTCCGCGCAACGCGGATTTTTTGACCTCAGCGATCACCTGATCTTGCGGAATTTTCTCTTTAAGAATTTTTTGCAGCGCTTCGTAACCGCCGCGAGTTTGATACGGGCCGATGCGCCAATCGTTCGCGTCGTCGATCTTGAGATCGGCGAAGATGGTCGGGGAAATATGCGGGCCGAAATGCATTTTGAGACTGCCTATGCTTTCTTCAGGGATTCGACGAGTTCGTCAAATTTTTCTGGTGTAATCTTGGCACGTAGGTCGTGATTGTTCACGGTGAATACTGGCGCATCGCCGCAGGCGCCGAAGCATTCGCCTTCTTTCAAAGTGAACATTCCGTCAGCCGTGGTTTCACCGAAGCCGATACCCAACGTCTTTTTCGCATGCTCGGCGCAAGTCGTTGCGCCCATGAGCTGACACGGCAAATTGGTGCAAATCGTGAGCTTGAATTTGCCCGCAGGCTTCAAGTTGTACATCGTGTAGAACGATGCGACTTCGTACACGGCGATGGGCGGCATGCCGATGTGCGTCGCCACTTCCTGCATCGTTTCGTTTGACAGCCAACCCTGCTCGGTTTGAGCGATGGTCAGTGCGGCCATGACCGCAGACTGCCGTTGATCCGACGGAAACTTGGTGAGTTCGCGATCAATTTTTTTGAACGCTTCTGGAGAGAGAGTTTTCAACGGTTTACCTATCGATCTCGCCAAACACGATATCTTGCGTGCCGATAATCGCGACCACGTCGGCAATCATGTGACCGCGTGACATTTCGTCGAGCGCGGCCAGATGAGCAAAGCCTGGCGCACGAAGTTTCAAGCGATACGGCTTGTTGGCACCGTCAGAAACGATGTACACACCGAACTCGCCCTTTGGATGCTCAACTGCTGCGTACGCCTCGCCCGGTGGCACATGCATGCCTTCCGTGAACAGCTTGAAGTGGTGAATCAGCTCTTCCATGTTGGTCTTCATGGATTCGCGATTGGGTGGCGCAATTTTGTGATTTTCAGTAATCACCGGACCGGGATTCGCGCGCAGCCATTTGACGCATTGCTGAATGATCTTGTTCGATTCGCGCATTTCCTGCACACGAACGAGATAGCGGTCGTAACAGTCGCCATTGACGCCGACCGGAATGTCGAAATCCATGCGGTCATAGACCTCATAGGGCTGCTTCTTGCGCAAATCCCATGCGATTCCCGAACCGCGCAACATGGGGCCAGTGAAGCCCAGCGCCATCGCGCGCTCCGGGCTGACCACACCAATGCCCACCGTGCGCTGTTTCCATATACGGTTGTCGGTGAGCAACGTTTCGTACTCGTCGACGTAGGTTGGAAAGCGACTACAAAAATCTTCAAGAAAGTCGAGGAACGAACCCTGACGGTTCTCGTTCATTTTCTTGATCGCCGCAGCGTTGTGAATTTTCGACGCCTGATATTGCGGCATACGATGCGGTAGATCGCGATACACGCCGCCCGGTCGGTAGTACGCAGCATGCATTCGCGCACCGGACACCGCTTCGTACATATCGAACAAGTCTTCGCGCTCGCGGAATGCGTACAGAAACACCGTCATCGCGCCAACGTCAAGGGCATGGCAACCGAGCCACAAGAGGTGGTTCATAAGCCGCGTGACTTCGTCGAACATTACGCGGATGTACTGCGCGCGCTCGGGGATTGGCAACTGCAACAGCTTCTCAATCGCCAGGCAGTAGGCGTGCTCGTTGGACATCATTGAGACGTAGTCGAGGCGATCCATGTACGGCAGCGCTTGCAGGTAAGTCTTGCTCTCAACAAGCTTTTCGGTTGCTCGATGCAGCAAACCGATG
>JANXNO010000056.1 GCA_025354075.1 Burkholderiales bacterium
GTGAAAAACGCCACGGGCGACGCCATCGAATTCGTGTGCATCGACGTGGCCAATGGCTACACCGAAACCTTCATCGATTTCGTCAAACGCTTTCGCGAGGCATATCCCAAGACCACCATCATGGCAGGCAACGTGGTCACCGCCGACGTCACAGAAGCGCTGATCCTTGCGGGCGCAGACATCGTCAAAGTCGGCATCGGTCCCGGCAGCGTCTGCACCACGAGGAAGATGACCGGCGTCGGCTACCCGCAGCTCTCCGCCATCATCGAATGCGCCGACGCCGCGCACGGCCTCGGCGGCCACATCTGCGGCGACGGCGGCTGCACGGTGCCCGGCGACGTAGCCAAAGCCTTCGGTGGCGGTGCCGACTTCGTCATGCTTGGCGGCATGCTCGCCGCCCACGACGAATCCGGCGGCGAAATCGTGCACGAGCACGGCAAAACCTTCCGCAAGTTCTACGGCATGAGCAGCGATTTAGCGATGGAAATGTATTCAGGCGGCGTCGCCAAATACCGCGCCTCTGAAGGCAAAGTAGTCACGCTAGAAGCGCGTGGCCCGGTGGAACACACCGTGCAGGAAATTTTGGGCGGCCTGCGCTCAACGTGCACGTACGTCGGTGCGCGGACACTCAAGGCGCTTTCGAAATGCACGACGTTTGTTAGGGTGACGCAGCAGATTAATGAGGTTTATGGGCGGGCGGGTTAACGCATCTTGCTTCGCTACGTCGGCCCACTCCCTACGCCGTCATTCTCGCGCCAACGAGCGCGGGAATCCAAGGGCGTCGCAAAAAAAACAACGCGACCGCCACGCCGCATTTCTGTATCCCTGGCCTTCGGCCGCGAACGACGGCGGAGATATTGATGAGCGCATTTACTTGAACATCCATTGATGATAGTCAGAATCCGGTACATTCACTGAATGCGTATCCTCAGCATCTTTCGGTCAAATTTGCTTCGCGTCGGTGCTTGCCTAATTGCTGGCGCAATTTGTTCGACGACTCTCATTGCGAAACCGGGCGATCTCGATAGGTCGTTCGGCACTGCTGGTATCGCAGTTAGCGAAGGTGCGGTCGGGTACGTGCTTGCACCGCAGTCATCACAAGATCGGATCATCTACGCTGGGTATTGCCGGATGAGCGTTGGAAGCTCGTCTGTTCAACCATGTGCGACCGCATACACACAGAACGGAGTCAAGGACTACACCTTTGGCGGTGATGGCGCAGTCGTGATTCCCGTGACTGGACACTTCACAGCAGTGACGAGGCTTTCGGATCAGCAAATTGCATTTGCGGGGAACTGCTACCAAGGGCTGGTCAACAGTGCATTCTGTATCGTCGTCACGGACAATTCAGGCAATAGAACTCAAACATTCGGCATGAACGGGTTTGTTATCAGTAAGTTTTCTGATCCTTACGGGAACGATGTGCCCTCCGCCATTGTCCCGGTAAGCGGGGCTCGTTTTCTAGTGGTGGGCAAATGCGAATTCTCAGGTCCGCCGCGAAATTGGGATTTCTGTGCAGCACGATACCACTCGAACGGCACGCTCGATTCCTCGTTTGGCGCTGAAGGGAAAGTCAGATTTCCCATCAGCGCGGGCAGCGGATTCGATTACGCAGACGCTGTTGTGGAAGCCGAAAACGGTTCCATGGTCATCGTAGGCACGTGCGCAACTGATTCGGCTGGATATGGCGAAATCTGTGTTTCAAAAATTACAGACTCAGGTGTTGTCGATACAACGTTTGCAACAAATGGCTTTCTACGTTTACGCGGTCCTGACGTACGAACTGGCACGATTGCGCGGACGGCGTTGCGATCGCCAAATGGCAATATTGTGATCGGCGGAACATGTAATGGATCATACGAGTACGTTGTCAGCGATAGTCGATTCTGCGCGACAACGATTTCTGCTCTAGGCGCAGTTGATCCCAGTTTCGGCATCGGTGGCTGGTTCATGTACTCCGCCCCTTCGGGTTGGTTCAACGCGCTATCGGGAACGCGTCAAAAGGATGGCCAGGTACTGCTAGTCGGGCAATGCATAACAAATGGCAGCACGCTATATGACTTTTGCGCTGTCAGAGTCGGTGTGGCAGGAAATCTAGATGGCACATTTGGAAACAATGGGCTGGTCACCGTCCCGTTTCCAGACGCCACGTACGAGGGCGCGGGATCTGTATTTTTGGACTCCCGGCAGCGAGCCTTTCTCGGTGGCGGATGTTCGTATTCGGGTGTATACAAAGCATGTTTTACTCGGCTGCACACTCGTCAGGACTACTTCGACCTCGACAACGACAACGAATCGAACCCAGCAAATGACGGAGTCCTCTACCTCCGCCACCTACTCGGCTACCGCGACACGGCGCTCACAGCAGGCGCAATGGGCACCTACGCCGACCGCACAGTCGGCGCAGACATCGCAAACTATCTCGCAACACCAAACGCAACCTACCCAAACTGCAGCGCCAGCATCGTTAGCGCGCCAGGTGGGCCAAGTGCGATGCTTGATGGCGTCGTGTTGCTGCGGGCCATGTTCGGGTTGACCGGTACAGCAGTGACCAATGGCATTAACTTTCCTGCGGGCACGGTGCGCACGACGTGAAGTGACATCAAGGCGCACTTAACCACGAATTGTGGGATGGCGTTGAACTGACGGCTTTCGCGTTTTGCCACCATTCTGGATTCCCGCCTTCGGCGAGAATGACGTCGGTGTGGTTGACGAGAATAGCATTGAGGTAAACATGGAATTTGCCCTCCCGCTTCATTCTCGCGCCAACGAGCGCGGGAATCCAGTACGCTGGCGTCATGTCAATTCAGCCAGCTACTTACATCATGGCGTCACAGCGCAACGGGACTTTGTACGTTGGCGTGACCGGTGCATTGCGTGAGCGTGTTTATCAACATCGTGAGGCGCTGGTCGATGGATTCACCAAGCAATACGGCGTGAAGATGCTCGTTCATTTTGAGTTTTTCGCTTCGATGCCGGAGGCGATTGCACGAGAGAAGCAGTTGAAGAAGATGCTGCGCAAAGCGAAGCTTGAGAAGTGGCCCCTCTTGTTAAGACAGTGGGTGGGTATTGCTAAGGTGGATTCACTGAAGGGTTGATGGGACAGTTCGAGTTATCCATGGGGGCGTGCGACGAGCTAGCCCTACAAGCCC
>JANXNO010000061.1 GCA_025354075.1 Burkholderiales bacterium
TGCCCGCGCTGGTAAGCTGTTTACGCGATTTACCGTCTGTGCTGTACAGCCAGAGCTGCGTGGCGCTCTCGTTCGTCTCCATCGAGTAAGTGGACTGATCAACGACCGCCCATTTGCCATCAGGTGAAATGCTCGGCGTACCAAGACGCTCGCATTGCCAGAGAAGCTCGACGGGGAGATGTTTTGCTTTTGCCATTTGTGTTTTCCAATCGCTGGTTATTTCGTGGGGTGGGCACCCCGTGCCCACCCGTCCGTTTTCGTATCGCCGCAGAACGCGTGGGTAACAAGTTGCCCACGCTACGCAGGGCGAAAAAACTACATCACGCCTTCAAACATCTGCACATCCACCATCGCGCCCGGCTCAACGCCGCCGACCTCAGTGGCAAGTACGACGAAGCAGTTCGCTTGGGTCATTGACGACAGAATGCCCGAGCCCTGATCGCCGGTTGTTCTTACCTCGCAGCCGTTCGCGCCGATGGCGAGTACGCCGCGCTGGAATTCGGTACGACCCGGCATTTTCTTTATCTTGTTGACCAGCGTGGCCTTCACTGTGGGTGGCAGCATGTAATCGGTGCGGCCTTGCAGCGTGGCAAGTGCTGCGCGCACGAATTGGTAGAAGGTGACCATAACGGCCACCGGATTGCCGGGAAGGCCAAAAAAGTGGGCACCGCCGACTTTGCCGTAGGCCATCGGACGGCCAGGCTTCATGGCGATTTTCCAGAACAGGACTTCACCCAGTTCGTTGAGCATTTGCTTGATGAAATCCGCCTCACCAACGCTCACGCCGCCACTGGTGATCACCACATCTGCGTTCGCTGACGCAGCCTGAAATCCGGCGCGAACCGCCTCGGGTGAATCGACGAAATTACCGAGGTCAATCGGCTGGCAACCTGCGCGCTCCAGCATGCTGTAGATCGTGTAGCGATTGCTGTCGTAAATCTCACCAGGGCCTAGTGTTGTGCCGATACTTTTGAGTTCGTCGCCCGTCGAGAAAAACGCTACGCGAAGCTTGCGATAGACCGACACTTCCGCGATGCCGAGGCTTGCGAGCAGGCCCACAGTTGCTGGGCCGACGAGAGAGCCGCATTTCACGGCGAGCGCCCCCGTTTTGAGGTCTTCTCCGCGAAATCGACGGTTCTGGCCGAGCTTCAAATCGTTGGGGATATGTACGCCCGCTTCGTCTTCGGTGACGCGCTCTTGCATGGCAACAGTATCGCATCCGTCCGGCATCACCGCGCCGGTGAAGATGCGCGCGCATTCGCCTTTGCCGACCGGGCCGAGATAGGGTTTGCCGGCGTAGCTGGTGCCGACGCGTTTCATCACGGTCACGTCACCATCGACTAAATCCGCGTGGCGGTACGCCCAGCCGTCCATCGCGCTGTTGTCGTGACCCGGTACGTCGAGCGGCGAGACGATGTCTTCGGCAATCACGCGGCCCAGCGCTGCTCGAATGTGCAGTCGTTCAGTGGTGGTGATCGGCGTCAGCACTTTGCTGATGAAGTCTCGCGCCTTGTCGACCGGCATCGAATTTGGGTCGTAGTCGTCGGCGCAGGAAAGCTGGCGAATCGTGGTGGTCATGCTGGTTTTTTTCGTGAAAACGGCGGGAGAAAAGAGTTTAGTCGTTCGCCTTCGATGCGCTTAGCACAGTGCCTGTAACCACACGCAACGCAGCCGGCAATATGTGCAACGTGACCTCGGTGGCCTCGCCCAAATATTCGCCGTCGACGGCCACCGGCACGGGAGGTACGGCATGAATCGCCAGCGCCGAAAATGATGCTGTGTAGATGCGAGCGTCGGACAGATGGCGACCGGTGAGCAGGCGCGGCAACATCAACAACGCGGTGACCCGGTTGAATCGCCCCGCGATCAGCAGGTCAAGCGCGCCATCAATGATGCTGGCGTGCGGTACAGCGGGAATGCCGCTGCCGAAGGTCGCGGTGTTGAGGATCGATGCGAAAAGCGCCCAACCGCCTCGCAACGGTTTGCCATCGACGTGGACAGTTAATTGCCACAGGCGCAGGTGTACCAGTTCACACAATGTAGCCAGCAGATAACGTGGCATTCCGCGCAGCCAGGTGGGGCCTTTCAGTGCGCGCAATGCGACGGCGGAGTCAAATCCTGCAGTGCAGCTGGACAGAAACGGTGTGTCGCGTCCCTCCATCGTCAAAAGGCCGACGTCCACCGGTGTTGTGGCAGCTGTGAGGGCGTGGCTGAGCGCCGCCTTCCACGGCATGCCGTGAATGCCGAGGGCGCGTGCAACGTCGTTGCCGGTGCCTAGCGGAACGATTCCGAGTTCGCGCCACGTGCTGACCAGTGCGGGCAGCATGCGGTTGATGGTGCCGTCACCACCCACCAGAATCACGCGATGATCGGCCGGGGTATCGCTGATCAAGGCATGCGCCGCCGAAATGGATTCCGTGACCACGAACCGTGCGCCCGGGTATCCAGTGCGCAAAAAAGCACGAATTTCCTGCTCAAGGAGCAGCGTGCGGCCGCCGTTGGCGTGGGGATTCAAAAGTACCAGTGCTGAAATCATTGCGCGCGAGTATATGGAAGCACCGGTAGCATTGCATCCCAACCCTATGGAGACACAACATGATTCTTGAAGTTGCGGACATCCGCATCCCAGTTGGCAAGAACGCCGAATTCGACGCTGCCATTCAACGCGGTGTTGAAACCGTGATCAGCAAAGCGAAGGGCTTTCGTGGCTACAAAGTGAATAAGGGCGTGGAATCGACTGAGCGCTATTTGCTGATGATTTACTGGGAGACGCTGGAGGATCACACGGTGGCATTTCGGCAAGGGCCGCTATTCCCTGAGTGGCGTGCGATTGTCGGGCCATTTTTTGCGCAGCCGCCCGTGGTTGAGCACTTTGAGTTGGTCGTCAAGTCAGGCTGATCAGCTTGATCCGTCTGACATTGTTCAAGAGGCGGGCGGTTTTTGCAGGGCGAGCGTTGCGCACAGGCCGCCTGTATCAACGTCGTTACTCAGCGTAAACGCGGCACCGAGCAATTCGGCATAGCGGGCAACGATGGCCAGCCCCAGGCCCGAGCCGCCCTGTACCCGCTCGCTGCCCTGACCGCGCGCCCATCGTTGCTGCAGGCGGTTTGCCTGTTCTGGCGTGAGACCGGGTCCGTTGTCGACCACTGACAGCATGATCCGCTCAGACTCAGCGCTGGGTGCGATGCGAATGCTGATGTGCGCTTGCACGTCGTTGCCGGGCACACCGTAAGCGATTGCGTTGTCGAGAAAATTGGCAAGGCACCCTTTGAGCATGGTCACATTGCCAAGCACCACGACAGAGTGATCCAGTCCCGAAACGGATATATCGACATGCTTGTCGCGGCGGCGACTCAGAAGATCAGCGACGCTGTCTTCCACGATTTCATTCAGGCTGACTGGCACCAGCGCCAACTGTTCGCGAGCCTCGTCGGCCAGCGCCAATGCAAGCAGTTGGTCAATCAGATGGCTAGCGCGAGTTTCGCTCGCTGCGATCGCTTGAAGTTGCGCTCGCAAGACGGTAGGGTCATTTTGTTGCAAGCCATATTCAGCCAGCACGCGAATTCCAGCAAGGGGATTTCGCAGCTCATGTGCCACGTTGCCCGTGAATTCGCGCTGTGCCTGAATGCCCAGGTGAACGCGCTCCATCAATGCGTTGGTTGCTTCGGTCAGTTGCACCACGTCGCGGGTGTCTCCGCTGGCCGGAATTGCCGACAGGTCGCGTGTGCCACGGCGCTGCAAGGCTAAACGCAGGCGATTGAGCGGCTCAAGATCATGACCAATCGCGCGCAGTAGCCACGCGGCCAGCGCAAACAGCAAGATCGCTTGCGGCACCACGGCGTACAACAGCAAGCGCTCGATTAGTCGAGTTCGGGAAACGGTGGTTTGAGCAACTATAATGGTCCACGGTTTGGCTGCAGTCGCGGGCAAGGTCACTACTCGAACTGCAGAACCTTGGTGTACGCGGTCATCAAACGTGAACGGTGTGTTGGTCTCTTTCACCCTGTCCGTGTCGCTGGCCGGAGCGCCGTCAAGCGCCGCATCGAAGAGGCCGTTGTGTCCCGCGAGTAACGTGCCGTCCGTGCGCTGAACCGCGAAATAAACCCGCTCGGACTGATCGAACAGCAGGGACGCCAACTCGCGCGACGACAACTCCAACGTGGGTTCACCGTTTTGCAGGCGAACATGCGCAGAGAGCGCATAGGCATCATCAAGCAGCGCGCGGTCAAAGGCTTGCAACGTGAAGTAGTAAGCAATGCTCACAGTGATTGCAGTACCCAGGCACCACACCAGAAACAGGGGTGTCAGCACGTGTTGCAGCAGCCGCTGCCGCAGCGTCTTGAGCCCGGTATTGCCCGCGTCAAGACGCATCATGATTCAGCTCTCAACTTCGAGCAGATAACCCAGTCCCCGCAAGGTGCGAATGGTGGCGCCGCTGCCCTGCAACTTGCGACGTAATCGGGAGATGAACGCCTCCAGCGCGTTGTCGCCGAGCGCGTCATCGAAGCCGGATAATTTGTCGGAAAGCAGACGTTTGCTGACGACGCGACCTGGTTTTGACGCCAGTTCCCAGAGCACTTCGAACTCGCGCGCTGGCAGATCAAGTGGCATGTCATTGATAAAAAAGCGGAGCACTGAACGATCAAGCGTGAGCCGTCCGATCTCGACACGATCCTTGCCGCCCTGCGAGCGTCGCACCAGCGCACGCAACCGCGCCTCCACCTCCGAGAGCTCGAAGGGTTTTCCTACGTAGTCGTCTGCGCCTGCATCAAGTCCAGCGATGCGCTCGTCAGTGCGATTTCTGGCGGTCAAAACTAGCACCGGAGTCGCGTCACCGCGGCGCCGTGCATTTTTGAGCGCCGTCAGACCGGAGCCATCTGGCAGATTGAGATCGAGCACGACGGCGTCGTAGGGTTGCAACGTCCAGAACGATTCTGCTTCAGCGCAGGTGGCCGCCGCGTCCACGCGATGCCCCGCCTCTGAAAGGCTGCGCGTCAACACATCACGCAACACGGCATCATCTTCAACGATCAAGAAACGCATAGGTTTGGAAAGGTCAGCAAAAGTCAGGAGTAGGTCAGGCGATCAACGCGATATTTCGCGTCGAGAGGGACAGATGATAAACACTCGAACCATTGCGGTGTGCCACTTGATGTGCGCCGTTCTTGCAGCGTGGGCCGGATCGGCCGACGCGCAGACTGGCAGCAACACACCTACGCTGCGAGACGTTTTGCAAGCGGTCAACAACAGCGCGGAGGTCCGTCTTGCTCGGCAAGCCCAAGTGGGTGCCGAGGCAGACGTGCTGACGGCCGATCACGCGCCGCTGCCCGTGTTGTCGTCAAAGCTTTCGCAGATTGATTTGCAGAACGGTTTGGGGGCGGGGGATTGGCTCGGACGCAAACGTGTCGATAAAGCTATCGGGCTTGACTGGACATATGAGCGCGGCGAAAAGCGCGCGCATCGTACCAACGCTGCGCAGCGCATGGTGGCCGCCACGGCCGCAGAGGCACAGGAAGCCGTTTTGCAGCAAATGTTGACCGCACAGGCGGCTTATTACGACTGGCTGGCGGCGCATGAACGCGTGCAGTTGGTGGTGTCGATGGAAGCGGCAGGACGCGAGGCGGTAAGAGCCGCGCAGACGCGGCTTGCGGCGGGGGATTTGTCACAACAGGATGCCTCACGTATCGAAATTGACGCGGCACGCGTTGCAGCTGACAAGCAGTCGGCACAGCTTGATTTTTCGCGTGCCGCAATAGCGCTGTCGCAAGTTTTGAATCGTGCAGATATTGCATCAATGCCGGCGGGAACGGTCATGTGGCCTGAGTTGCCGGACACCGCACCAGAGACGGCGAAACCAAGTGCAAACGGCGACGAATCCATTGCCGCGATGGTCGACGCCCGCGCTGATGTGCGTGCTGCTCGTGAACGAATCGCTGCGGCAAGATCGAATCTCGACGGTGCCACTGCGTTGCAAAAAACCGACCCGACGATCGGCATTTCTTTCGATCACTATCCCGGCACATCAACCCGGCTCATTGAGCTGCGTGTGCAGATTCCCCTGACCTGGGGTTATCGCTATCAAGGGGAGGCAGCGCGTGCCCAATCCGATCTCAAACAGGCAGAGTTGGCGGAAGAGCGTGTGTTGCGCGATGCACGCACTGAGCTCGCGCGACTGCGGCAAGAATCAGCTTCGCTGACGCAGCGCACGGCCAGTTTCGAGAAAGACATCGTGCCTCGTGCAACGCAAGTGGCGAATCAGGCGGAGTTTGCCTACCGTCGCGGCGCGCTCTCGCTGACCGACCTGCTCGATGCGCGCAGAACGCTGCGCACCACTCAGCTTGACGTGCTTGCCGCACGTACTGATCTGGCCAAAGCGCGAACCGCACTGCTGCTGCGTACCGAGCCGCAATTGCTCGTTCGCTAACAACCTTCACTTACCCGACTGCATCATGGCCTTCCTTCGTTTCAATCTCGCCTTTTCGTTACTTGCCGCTGCGGTCATGTTGACGCTTTCAGGCTGCTCCGAGTCCGTTCCGCCGACGTCTGAAGCCGCGAGTGCTGTGTTGCAAGGCAATCAATTGCGCTTTCCGGCGGGGCATCCACAACTTGCATTGCTGACGACGGTTGACGTGCGTCCGTCAACGGCGGTGGCGATTGATTTACCGGCTCGACTGACCTGGAATGAATCACGCACCCAGCGCATCTTTCCTGCGTTCGCAGGCCGAGTGACAGCTATTCGCGCCGATGTTGGCCAGAGCGTGAAGGCGGGCGCAGTGCTCGCACAAATGGCGTCGCCTGACTTCGGGCAGGCACAGGCCGACGCTGCTCGGGCAGCAGTCGATGCGCAACTCACACAAAAGAGCCTCGCGCGGCAAAAGGAGCTGCTTTCCGCCGGTGTGATTGCACGTAAAGACTTTGAGCAGGCAGAAGCCGAAGCTGCGCGCGCGCAGACTGAAGTCGCACGGGCACAGGCACGCTCCAAACTTTATGGTGGTGGCAATGGAGTCAATCAGCAACTCGGCCTCGTCAGCGGCATCAATGGCATCGTCGTTGAGCGCAATCTGAATCCAGGACAAGAGCTGCGGCCCGATCAATCCGGCGTCGGCGTGCCCGCGCCGTTTGTGGTGTCAGATCCGACTTCGCTCTGGGTGCAGATTGATGCACGTGAACGTGATGTGGGTAGCCTGCGCGCAGGCTCCACGTTTGATCTGGTTGTTCCGACGTTGCCCAACGAAAAATTTGTCGGCAAAGTCATCACCAGCGGTGACGCCATCGATCCGACGACACGTACGATCAAAGTGCGGGGCGAGGTGGCCAATCCTGACCGACGTCTGAAAGCCGAAATGCTGGCGACTGCGCGGCTGGAGCGGCATCTGGGCGGTGGACTCGTGATTCCGGCGTCGGCGGTAGTGCTGCGCGGGACGCAACACACCGCGTTTGTGCAAACGGCGCCGGGCGTGTTTGAGCCGCGTGAAGTTCGATTGACGTATCAGGATAGCAAGCAGGCCGTGGTGGCGCGAGGGTTGGAGGCGGGCGACAAGGTGGTCAGCGAAAACGTGTTGTTGCTTTCACGCCAGTTTGCACTGTCGCAGGAGACAAGCGAGAGCAAGGAGTTGCCACCGGTGGCAGCTTCGAAGGACGTCAAAGACGCACCAAAGAAACCATGAAACGGCTCATCAACTACGCGTTGACGCAGCCGCTGTTCATAGTGCTCGGCACGGTGCTGTTTGTGTTGTCTGGCGTCACCGCTTTCAAAAATCTGTCGGTTGAAGCATTCCCGGATGTCACAGATACACAGGTGACGATCATTGCGCTGTATCCAGGGCGTGCTGCCGAAGAGGTGGAAAAGCAGGTCACGCTCCCGATTGAGGTGGCGGTGTCGGGCTTGCCCAACGCGTTGCGCGTGTTCTCGCATACCCAATTTGGCTTGTCGTTTACGGTGGTGACTTACGACGACAAGGCCGACGTCATGCAGGCGCGGCAGCAGGTGAGCGAGCGCCTGCGCGGCATTGATTTGCCCAATGGTGTGGACGCCACGATCGCACCTAACTCGACGCCAGTGGGCGAGGTCATGCGCTACCGGTTGCGTGGTGACGGTTTCTCGACGACCGATATTCGCTCGGTTGAAGACTGGGTAGTTGAACGCAGCTTGCGTCAGGTTCCAGGCGTGGCGGACGTGGTGGCGATGGGTGGCGCAATCAAGCAATACGAAGTGCAGCCCGATCTCGACAAGCTTCGTGCGTACAAACTGACCTTTCAAAATCTGCTCGACGCGTTGGGGCGCGGCAATGCCAATGCGGGCGGCAGCTACGTGGCGCAAGGCGCGCAGCAGTATGCGATTCGCGGCATCGGATTGCTCCGCTCGGCTGATGACATCGGGCAAATTGTGCTCTCATCGCGCGGCGGCACACCGATCCTTATTCGCGATGTGGCGACGGTGAAGATCGGTGCAGTGCCAAGGCTAGGTGTCGTTGGGCAGGACAACGACGACGATGTGGTGACCGGCATCGTGGTCATGCGCAAAGGCGAAAACCCGAGCGAGGTATTGAAGGGCATCAAGGCGCGCATCGAATCGCTTAACGCCAAAGGTTTGCCGCCCGGCATGATGATCGAGCCGTTTTATGACCGCACCTGGCTCATGGGCAAGACGCTGTCCACGGTGTTTCGCAATCTGGTGGAAGGTGCGCTGCTCGTTTCCATCGTGCTCTACCTGTTTCTTTCGAACGTGCGCGCAAGTCTTGCCGTTGTCGTTGTGATTCCGCTGGCGCTGTTGGCGACCTTTCTTGGCCTCAAGATCATGGGCGTACCGGCTAATCTGCTGTCGCTCGGTGCGATGGATTTCGGCATCATCGTCGACGGCGCGGTGATCGTCATTGAAAACATTTTGCAGCGCTTATCCGAGAAAGGCGAAGGCATGACCACCGATGAACGGCGCACCGTGATCGCGGATGCCGCGAACGAAGTGGGTCGCCCGACGCTGTTCTCGATGCTCATCATCATCGCCGCGCACATTCCAATCTTCGCGTTGCAGCGACATGAAGGCCGTATCTTTCAACCGATGGCGCTGTCGGTGACTACGGCGCTGATCGGTTCGCTTATTTTTTCGTTGACGCTGGTGCCGTTGCTGGCGTTCTGGATGCTGCGAAAAAAGGTGCCGCACGGTGACAATTTTATTGTCGCGACGAGCAAGCGCCTTTACACGCCAGTACTTGAATGGGCTCTGGATCACCGGCGCACCGTTATTATCATTGGCATGGCAACATTTGCGCTGGCGGTGCTGAGCGCAAGCCGCCTAGGGTCTGAGTTTTTACCGGAACTCAACGAAGGGACGATCTGGATGAACCTGCGCTTGCCCGCGAGCATTTCGACAGAAGAGGCGACCCGCGTTTCGCGCAAAGTTCGCCAAGCGCTGCACACCGTGCCTGAAGTGGACACCGTGGTGTCAAAAGCGGGGCAACCAGAGGACGGCACTGATCCAAAGCCGATCAGCATGCTTGAGGCGTTTGTCGGTCTCAAGCCACCGGAAATGTGGCGTCCGGGCTACACCAAGGAGCGCTTACTCGAAGAGATGGACAAGGCGGTGTCGGCGATTCCGAGTATGGAGCCCAGCTTCTCGCAACCGATTCGCGATAACGTGCTGGAATCCATTTCACAGATCGATGGACAGATTGTGATCAAGGTTGCGGGCGACGATCTGGCTGAGCTTAAAAAAACGACCGAGGCTATCGAAAAAGAGATCAAGCAGGTGCGCGGCGTGTTCCGTGCCGAGATTGATCGTGCCGGCGAAGTGCCGCATTTATTGATCGAAATTGATCGGGCACGAGCGGCGCGTGCCGGGCTTAATGTGGGAGACGTTCAGGATGTGATCGAATCCGCGCTTGCTGGAAAGGTAGCCACGCAATTGTGGGAAGGTGAACGCAAGTTTGCGGTGGCTGTGCGCCTGCCGGAGGATCGGCGGTCGATGGACTCGTTACAGGCGATTCCGATTGCGACGCCTGACGGTGGCTACGTAGCACTGGGTGCGGTTTCGACTATTCGCGAATCAGCGGGTGCGATGGATATTGCCCGTGAAGCCGGACGGCGCACGATGGCTATCGGCATCTTTATCAAGAATCGTGACATGGGTTCGGTGGTCGCCGATATGCAGGCTGTGGTGGAAAAGAATGTCAAATTACCAACGGGGCAAACGGTGGCGTGGTCGGGCGAATTTGAAAATCAGGAACGTGCGATGAAGCGGTTGGCCGTCGTGGTGCCGATTTCGTTGCTGCTGATATTCGTGTTGCTGTTTGACGCGTTCGGCTCATTCAAACGGGCGGCACTCATTCTGATCAACGTCCCGCTGGCGCTGGTTGGCGGCTTTGTGGCGCTGTGGATTTTTTCGATCCCGTTGTCGGTTTCGGCTGCGATTGGTTTTATCGCGCTCTCGGGTCAGGCGGTACTCAACGGCGTGGTGATGCTGTCCGTGTTTCAGCAACTGGAGACGGCTGGGAAAACGGTTGTGCAAGCCGTGCGTGAAGGCTCGCTGGCACGACTGCGCACGGTGCTGATGACGGCGCTGCTGGCGGCGCTTGGCTTGTTGCCGATGGCGCTGTCACACGACATCGGGTCTGAGACTCAGCGACCTTTGGCGATTGTGGTGATCGGTGGTTTGTTCACCGCGACATTGCTTACGCTGGTGGTGTTGCCAGCGCTGTATGTGTCGTGGTTTTCTCCCAAGCTGGATCCCGCGAAGAACATGCTTGCCAAGTATCAGTAGCGCCGGATGTGCCCGGCGTGCGCGGCAGATTTAAAACCGCGCCCCAACGCTCAGGCGCCACACATTGTCTGCCGTGAAGTTGGTGTTCGGATCAAACGCCAGACGAACGAAGAATCGTGGCCAGTCGTAGGTGACGGTGCCACCCACTTTGGCGATGTGTTGCCCGTCAACGAGGCCGCGCTTGTAAAGCAGGTCAAGCGTGAGGCGCTCCTTGCCTTCGAGCGGGGTGCGCGAGGTCAGATGAAAATGCTGCTGATCAGGATTCTCACGGTTGTCACGAACGTAAGTCGCGGCAAAGCTCTGACCGCTCTCGGCGCGATAGCCGCC
>JANXNO010000202.1 GCA_025354075.1 Burkholderiales bacterium
CATTCGCGAACGTGAACGCTTTGAAGATTTGATCGCACACGAGCGCATCGTCGTGTAATTTTTTCGTCGCTTGATGATCGCTGTTCGTAATCATCAACGAACAAAAATGGATGATTGACGATGCAAAAATCTGCGATCAACATCGCATGATTTGGTGCAACAAAACAACACAGCAATTCACGCGCGTGAATCACGCGCGCGGATAGTCTCGTTTGCGAAAAAAATCAAATAGAATTCGCGTCATCAGGAGTGTTTGTTGTAAATAAGTTCGTGTGCCTTGAACTGTTTTCAATGACGCCTGACACTGAGGTGTGTTGTGTTGTAACGCTCATTTCTTGTCGCGAATTTCGCTGCAGAAAATGTGTGGAGTAGCCCAAAGGATCACCTCAAGTGAAGTTCAAAACTGTGAGAGTCAACCTTAGGAGACCACCATGAGCGACATGATGACAATGGCAGCACCTGCTGCTGCAGCACCTGCCCCGGCCAAGAAAAAGCCAGCAGCGAAAAAACCAGCAGCGAAAAAACCAGCTGCCAAAAAACCAGCAGCTAAAAAGCCAGCCGCCAAAAAACCAGCAGCTAAAAAGCCAGCCGCCAAAAAAGCAGCAGCCAAAAAGCCAGCCGCCAAAAAAGCAGCAGCTAAAAAGCCAGCCGCCAAAAAAGCAGCTGCCAAAAAGCCAGCCGCTAAAAAAGCAGCAGCTAAAAAGCCAGCCGCCAAAAAAGCAGCAGCTAAAAAGCCAGCCGCTAAAAAAGCAGCAGCTAAAAAGCCAGCAAAAAAAAAGCCAGCCGCCAAAAAAGCAGCTGCCAAAAAGCCAGTAGCTAAAAAAGCAGCAGCCAAAAAGCCAGTAGCTAAAAAAGCAGCGGGCAAGAAGAAGTAATCTCTCTTTCGAGAAGTTTTCTTCGACAAAACGGCGCGGTAACGCGCCGTTTTTATTTGCGTGAGTTTTTTGGGAGTACCAGGTTGATGGCAGCGAGCAAGCAGAAGTCCGTCCCGACAAGCGTCCCGAGTCCGCCCAGATCAGCGGTGACGCTCACGATACCGGTGCCTGCGCCGCGCAATCGGCTCGCCGTCAGTCCACTGCTCAAAAAGTCGTTCGTGCATGCCAGCAGCCGAAAGCGTGAGCGCAACGCCCATGATCATGATGAAGATTGATCGCCTGAATGCTGCGTTTCATTTGCGGTGTGTCGCATCGCCCACCACAGCGTGCTTTGTATCGCAATGATCGTGTAGCGCACGCGCCGATGATGCGCAGGCTGCCGCTGTCACACACGATTTTCGTGAATGTCGGCAAAAGCTACAGATAAAAAAAGCGCGCTCAAGGCGCGCTTTTTGCACACGAAACAGTCCTAGCGACGTCGCTTCACCACTTTTTTAACCGGGCCGCGTTTGCTGGTGGCTGCTGCGCGAGCGGGTTTGCCACCACGCTTCACGTAGACCACACGGCCCGCTTTGCCGCGCTTGGCCGCGACTTGGCGTACGGGCGCAGGCCCGCTGACGTAGAGTACCTGACCGGCGCGCGCCGACGGCTTGCCCATGTGGTTCCACTGCGCGAGCGTGGCGGGTTTCACGCCGTAGCGTTTGGCGATGCTGGCGAAGTTTTCTCCACGCCGCACTTTGTGGACTCGCGGTGCGACATACTCCGGGAATTTAGTGAACACTGCGTTCTGAATGCTGCCTAGCGCGTCCTCTGATGGCCCGTCAGACGGCACTAAAAGGTGGTAACCCGCAGGCAGAGAAGGGGCGACGGAGCGAATACCGTTGACCGACTTAAGCGCAGCTACCGACGTGCCAAATCGCTCGGCCAGTACCTCCATTCTGTCGCCGGTACGCGTACGATAGGCCATCCACGAAACACGTGGCTTTTCGTTGCTTTCCAGGCGAGCCAGAAACGAGTCCGCTTTGCCAGCCGGCAACAACACCTGGTATTCGCTGCGACCGCCAATCACTGGGCGGTTATGCGCTGGATTGAGTGCGACGAAATCGGCCTCGGTCATTTCGGCCAGCTGTGCGGCACGTTTCAGGTCAATGCCGTGGGCCAGCGTGATTGTTTTGAAGTACGGTTCATTGGGCACCGTCGCAATCGTCAGTCCGAAGGCGGCAGGGTTCCTTATGATGTTTTTGACAGCCTGTAATTTCGGCAGGTAATTGCGCGTCTCGGCCGGCATGTCGAGCGTCAGGTAGGTGCCGTCTTTGCCGCGCGCCTTCGCCTTTTGTACCCCACGACCGACCGAGCCTTCGCCCCAGTTGTAGGAGGCGAGTGCCAGCTGCCAGTCACCGAACATGCCGTGCAATTTGCCCAGGTAGTCGAGGGCGCCGTTTGTCGCCTGCACGATGTCGCGCCGCGAGTCCGACCACCAGTCCTGCTTCATGCCGTAGTTCACGCCAGTGGACGGGATGAACTGCCAGATGCCACTGGCTTTGGCAGATGAGTTGGCGATCGGATTAAACGCGCTTTCGATCATCGGCAGGAGCGCGATTTCCAGTGGCATGCCGCGACGCTCAAGCTCGGTGACGATGTAGAACATGTACTTGCTTGAGCGCTCGACGATGCGCGCCATGTACTCGGGGCGATCCGCGTAATATTTTTCCCACTTGGCAACGAGTGGATCATCGAGATCCTCCATCGAATACCCAGCGCGAATGCGATCCCAAATATCGGCG
Organism: Burkholderiales bacterium; assembly: GCA_025354075.1. Classification (GTDB taxonomy): domain Bacteria; phylum Pseudomonadota; class Gammaproteobacteria; order Burkholderiales; family Casimicrobiaceae; genus Casimicrobium. Next base: position 2,660 of record JANXNO010000202.1, read on the forward strand.
GGAGGTGCCTCGGAAATCATCTCTGCGACGACGCCGACTAGCGGCGCGTCTTTAGCCGTGGCGGCTGGAAGCGTCGCGAGTGAAGGTGGAGGCGCTGCGGTGGTCGCAGGGACTGGCGATACGCCCACCGATGCCGTCGTCGGAGTGATTACGTAACCGCTGAACGCTGGCGCGTTGACCATCGTTTCCGTCGCCGTCAAAATTTGCTGGCGAGTAGCGCTGGCTGCCATGGGACTCGCTGCGGGTGCCACTGGCGCAGGATTGGCCGTACCCGGAACGCTCGTGGGCGTAGCGACCACGATACCCGCTGCGTACGGACCTACATCTGCGGTCAACTGTGCAGAGGCTTGCGTCGCTGCGAATGAAACTATGAGCGCCGTGAAAAACACGCCGCGTGAAGTACGCGGCGTGGGGCGGGACGCGCCACCGGAGCGGACGCCGCCGAATGAGCGCTTGATCGAGTGGGCTAACAAGCTAGGTGTGAAGCGATGCACGCCTTCTCCTAAAAATATGGGGTCTATATGCGGGGGCAAGCGGCTCTACAAGTCAATGCAACGAGCAGGGCAAAATCTCGCGCGATGTTACTCTCGCTGGGCGTTTAGGTCAATCTGTGTGCAGTACAAAACACTATGCGCGAAATTCATTTTTCCATAGCCGCAACGCCGTGAAAACGTTTACCTCGTTTGACAAGGAAAGGTCGTGCAAGTTCGTCTGCGTGCGCGCGTAGCGCTGCGCGCTGTCGATGACGCCTGTCGTCGTGCAACGCAAAAATGGATTGGTTGCACGTTCAAGCGCAATGCTTGATGGCAACGTTGGCTCATTGCGTGCGCGGCGTTCCTGCTCGATAAACACGCGTTCGCTGAGCGCCACGTTTTCGGAATCAACCGCCATCGCAAAGCGTAAATTTGCCAGCGTGTATTCGTGCGTGCAAAACACGCGGGTTGCATCTGGCAAGGCGGCCAAGCGCGTTAGCGAGTGATGCAATTGCGCAGCAGTGCCTTCAAACAATCGACCACATCCCGCTGCAAACAGGGTGTCTCCGCAAAACAAAATATCGCCGCTGACGTAGGCAATATGGCCGCGCGTGTGGCCAGGCACGTCAATCACGCGAAACGGCTCATCGACGAACGCCGGTAGCGCAACAGTGTCATCCTCGTGCAGCGCGTCGGTGACACACGCAATATTTTCAGCAGCGGGGCCGTACACTGGCACCGGCCAGCGGGCGGTCAATGCGTCCACGCCGCCGATATGATCGGCGTGATGATGGGTGACCAGAATGGCTTGCAGGGAGAGTTCGCGTTCTGCAAGAAATTTGAGCACCGGAGCCGCGTCACCGGGATCAACGACCACGCAGTTGTCGCCCGCCACCATGGCCCAGATATAGTTATCGGCAAACGCTGGAATCGGTGTTATCGATAGTGCGATAGAAACATCAACGTGCATGATGCGCGTCCTTCACAACACGACGCAATTTGAGTAACGCTTTGGGCAACGGTTTGAACAATCTGGATCACCTTGAATGCGATACGTTTGATGAATGGCTCGGGTCACCCCTTGGGCGGTATGTGGTCAGCCGTGAGCAGGCAATTTATGATCGTGTGTTGCCAGATCTCTTTGGATTTTATGCGTTGCAGATGGGAGCTGCGTCGATGCCATTGCTTACGACCAGTCGGGTGACGCACAAGTTCACGCTGGCGTGGGACACCAACGCGTCGCTGCTTGCCGAGCCCGATCAATTGCCGTTTTCCGAAAACCAGTTTGATGTGATTGTGCTGCCGCACACCCTGGAGTTTCAGGCGCTACCGCATGAGGTGTTGCGCGAAGCGTTTCGCATATTGCGACCCGAGGGACGCCTGCTGATGACAGGCTTTAATCCGTACTCGTTGTACGGCGTCAAGCGCTATTTTGGCCGCGAACGCAGCGGGCCGTGGGCGGGTGAATTCATTTCGCTGTCGCGTGCCAAGGACTGGCTGACGTTGCTGGGTTTTGACATTGTTGATGGTCAGCTAGATTGCTACAACGTACCAGCAAAAAGCGAGGCAACGTTGCAGCGGCTCGACAAGCTTGAGTATGCAGGCGAGCATTGGTGGCCGTTTGCAGGCGGTGTGTATTTTTTGCATGCGGTAAAGCGGGTGGCGGGGGTGCGTTTGCTCAAACCTAATTGGGCGCGCGCGCCCCGGCGCAAACGAGTGGCCGTTGCTGTGCCCACAAGAGGGAATCCAGACCCGTCGATTCAAGAAAATAACGAAGTGGAAATGAAGTAAATGCTGGAGCCCGAAGTCACCATCTACACCGACGGCGCTTGCAAAGGTAACCCGGGCCCGGGCGGCTGGGGCGTGCTCATGATTGCGGGCGCAAATCGCCGCGAGCTGTGTGGCGGAGAGAACGCTACCACCAACAATCGCATGGAATTGACGGCCGCGATTGAGGCGCTACGCGCGCTCAAGCGACCGACGCGGGTGCGGCTGTTTACCGACTCAAAATATGTGATGCAAGGCATCGAGACGTGGATTCACGGCTGGAAGAAAAACGGCTGGCGCACGTCCGACAAAAAACCGGTGAAAAACATGGATTTGTGGCAGGCGCTTGACGCGCTAGCGGCGCAGCAGCAAGTTGAATGGCGCTGGGTCAAGGGGCACTCCGGCGACCCGGGCAACGAACGCGCAGACGCACTGTCGAATGATGGAATTCCGAAGTAGCTTTTGGGTGAAAGTGCCATTCACTGTGGGCATGGCATTGATTTAATGCAAAAGTCGATAATTGACGTTTTATGCATCTATGCCCATACGCAATAAGGCTTTCTGCAAAAAGCTGATACGCTACATTTCACCCATCATCGCCATGGAGCGCACCGTTGAATGGGTGTCGCCACGGCCCACGATGCAGTGATCTAGCACCGATACATCAATCAATGCCAGCGCGGCTTTCAGCGTTTGTGTCAGTGAGCGATCCGCATGGCTGGGGTTGGTATTGCCCGAAGGATGATTGTGCGCCAGAATCACGGCTGCGGCATTCTTGGCCAGCGCCGCGCGCACCACTTCACGCGGATAAACGCTGGTCTGCGTCAGTGTGCCGCGAAACAGCGTTTGCATTTCAATCAACTTGTGCTGCGCGTCCAGCCACAGCGCTACGAACACTTCGACGCGTTCATGCGCGAGTGACAACCGCAAATAGTCTTTAACGATGTCCGGCGTATCGAGCAACGGCCGCTCGGTCATGGCGCTCGCCAACGCCCGCCGCGCAAGCTCCACAGAGGCTTGCAACTGCACATACTTTGCCTCACCCATGCCGTGCACCGCGCAAAAGTCCTCACGTGGTGCCGCGACCACGGCGGCCATCGAGCCGAAGCGCTGCAAGAGCTCGCGCGCCAGTCCTACCGCGCTCAAACCGACAACACCGACACGAAGAAAGATCGCCAGCAGCTCGGCGTCGGTTAACACGCCTGCGCCGCCCTCGAGCAATTTCTCACGAGGGCGGTCGTCGGCGGGCCAGTCTTTGATGCTCACAATTCACGCCTTTGTCCGCAGCAGGAAAGGCCGCGCAGCGTGAATTATGTACGTATTTACAGTATTTGCAAGCTGGCGTACAGGCGACTACCGCGAAGCGTATTTCCCCAGTTCTGTCTTCGCAATTGCGGCGCGGTGCACTTCGTCCGGGCCGTCGGCGAAGCGTAGCGTGCGGGCTGCGGTGTACGCGTAGGCGAGCGGAAAGTCGTCACTCATGCCGCCGCCGCCGTGCGCTTGCATCGCCCAGTCAATGACCTGACAGGCCACATTCGGCGCGACGACTTTGATCATCGCGATGTTCTGCTTGGCGACCTTGTTGCCCGCCACGTCCATCATCCACGCGGCGTTGAGCGTGAGTAAACGCGCCTGATCAATCATGCAGCGCGCCTCGGCGATACGCTCGTGCCACACGCTTTGCGCGGCCACGGGTTTGCCGAAGGCGACGCGCGTGGTGAGACGCTTGCACATGAGTTCCAGCGCGCGCTCCGACAAGCCGATGAGGCGCATGCAATGGTGGATTCGGCCCGGCCCGAGTCGACCCTGCGCGATCTCAAAGCCGCGACCTTCGCCCAGCAGCATGTTCGCTGCCGGAACGCGAACGTCGGTGAACGTCATTTCGCAATGTCCGTGCGGCGCGTCGTCGTAGCCGAACACGGTGAGCGGTCGGATCACCTTCACGCCCGGTGCGTTTGCTGGCACGAGGATCATCGATTGCTGCTCGTGACGTTGCGCGGACGGATCGCTCTTGCCCATCACGACATACACCGCGCAACGCGGATCACCCGCGCCGGAAATCCACCACTTGCGGCCATTGATGACGTACTCGTCGCCGTCGCGCTCGATGCGGGTCTCGATGTTGGTGGCGTCTGATGATGCAACGCCCGGCTCGGTCATCGCGAACGCGGAGCGAATTTCACCCGCAAGCAACCGCGGCAACCACTCGGCCTTTTTCTCGGCGCTGGCGTACTGGATGATCGTTTCCATGTTGCCGGTGTCGGGCGCGGAGCAATTGAACACTTCTGAGGCCCATGGCACGCGACCCATGATTTCGGCGAGCGGCGCGTATTCCTGATTGTTGAGTCCGGCACCGTATTCGGCATGCGGGCAGAACAGATTCCATAGCCCGGCGCTCTTCGCTAGAGGCTTCAATTCCTCGATGATGCGCGTTGGCGTCCAGCGCTTGCCGGCGGCGGTATTGTCGGCGACATCAGACTCGTAGCGATGCTCGTTCGGGTAGATGTGCTGGTCAAAAAAACCGAGCAGTTGCGCCTGATAGTGCTTGACCTTGTCCGAATACTGAAAGTCCATGTTGATTCCTCCTTAAACGCTTGAAAAAATTCTGATCTGTCGGGTGCAGGGTAGCGCGATTGGCCATTCGCAATTTAATCTGCATCAAGCCCGCGTCGTATGGGCGTTGCTTCAGGCAATCGCCCGCGCAACCGCCCAGCCCTGCTCGGCAATCGGTCGCGTCGATTTACCCATCGCCATCGCCTGCGCGCTCGCGGCGGTGCCATCAACCACGCGCTTCATGATGCCCTGCAAAATGCCCGCCATGCGGAACATGTTGAACGCCATGTAGAACTCAAAATTGGGAATGCCGTCGGCACGCCCGGAGCGTTCGCAGTACCGGGCGATGTACTCCTTGACCGAAGGAATGCCGCTGCCGGTGATGTCCACGCCGCCCAGGCCACGTCCAGCGCCCGGTGGCAAATACCAGGTCATGCAGTGGTAGGCAAAATCCGCCAGCGGGTGCCCGAGCGTTGACAACTCCCAATCGAGCACCGCTAATATTCCGTCTGGCGAAGAAACCTGCATCGTGCATGGTGACTATCGTCTCGACAATGTGATTTTTCATCCGACCGAGCCACGAATAT
>JANXNO010000216.1 GCA_025354075.1 Burkholderiales bacterium
CATCGGTGAAGGTGAACGAGATGTGCTCGGCCAACTGTTCCGGTGACAAATCCGCAGAGTAGTCAACGTACCAAGCGTCGAGCATCGCCACGCCGTCACGCAAGGCGTCAAGCGTCGGCGTTTCGGTCGTGTTGGTCGCAGTGAACGACTGCGCTGCGCCCGACAAATGCGCCGCAAAAATCTGATCAACCACGTAGATGTGATTCAGGATGCGTATCGCGTTGTGCCGCGCCTCCTGCTGGGCCACTGAATCCACTTTGGCCAGCTCAACAAAGAGCTGCTCGTTGCTCCAGGCTTTGTATTTGAAAAGGGAGTGAAGGAGAGTGGTGGTGCTCATAATGGGGCTCGCGGAAACTGTGGGTTAGATTGATGTTGGCTATTGCCGGGAAGCGTTAGCCGTCGCTTTTTATCAAGTCGTACTTACTGCGCAGCGTTTCAGCACCACCCGATCTGACCTCGACTTTAGCCAGCGTCCAGGCGCGGGGCGAAATCTCAAAGGTGTATCGATCTACGCCTGAATCGGACGCTTTTTCAAAGGCGATCTTTGAGGTGCGATCCGCGCTCGTGGCGACCGTTACACGATAAGTGCTTGAGCTCGGCTTTGTGATGCCCGATGCCCAGATCAGCTCGCCCTTGAGCGCATTGAACAGCATGCGCTCATACGAATAAACGGTCTTGCCTGGCCCATCGTCAAACACGTAGTAGAGCGCCAATTCGTCAGGGCCGGTCATCGATACGGCGATCCGCGTGGGCAGCACCACCATCTTGTCCGGATTCTGGTAATCACGGTAAGTCAGCGTGCCTTTCCACGAACCCGCAGCGCTGTCGAGCAGGCCATTTGGTTTTGGATCATAAGGCGCAAGCGCGGGCTGTGTCGCCAAAGCAGCCAGCGAGAAAAGAAAGGTGCGCCTGTGCATATTTTGAGTACGATGCCGATTTCAAATTAAGCATCAATATAGCCACTTTATCTGTGCGAGCAAGCGAAAGGCTTCCTCTCGGTCAAGGGGCTACGCGCTTGATCGACACCTCACGCCAACGGCAACCGCAACCGCGCAATCATCCCGCCCGTTTCGCGAGGCAACAAGTCAAAGCTGCCACCATGCCACTGCGCCAAGCGCTCCACCAGCGCGAGGCCGAGGCCAGCACCCATTGCGCCGCCGCGTGCGCTGTCGCCGCGCACGAACGGTTGTTTCAGGCGCTCCACGTCGGCTGCGGCCACACCCTCTCCGGCGTCGAGCACATCAATTTCAACCGTCGCGCCGTCGCGTCGCAGCGCCAACTGCACGGGTGGTTTGCCGTAGCGGTGGGCGTTTTCGATCAGGTTCATCAGCATTCGGTCAAACGCTGCGGGGAAAGTGTTGATGCAGATCACATCCGGGCCTGCGGCCCAGTCGACTGACAGGCCACGACTGTTGGCTTTGTCGGCAATGGCGGTCAGCGCGTCGCGGGCATCGATGCGCACCGGTGCTTCTTTCGGATTGCCGCGTGCAAAGTCCAAAAATTGCGTGACGACACGGTCGATTTCGTCGATGTCAGCGGCCATTTCAGTGCGGCTTTGCTTGTCACCCACCGACATTTCACTCGCGAGTCGCAACCGCGTGAGCGGCGTGCGTATGTCGTGCGAAATACCGGCGAGCATGGTGCCGCGGTCGCGCTCCAATCGCTCCAGATTCGCCGCCATGCGATTGACGTTGCTGGCCACGCGGGCGATTTCGGTGGGACCATCTTCGGGAAGCGGATCAGGGCGTTTGCCTAGCGCCACTTTGTCCACCGCGTCGGCTAAGTCGGCCAGCGGTTTCGATAGTCGGCGCGCGAACCAGAACGTCGCGGCAAGCAGCACTGCCAGCAATACGGCGAGCGTGACCAGCAGGCGCATCGGCACTTCGCCCGCCTCGGTGTCGCGAATGGGAATGCCCGCCCACACCGAACGTGCGCCGTCATCGCCAACCTTCAGGCGAATCCACACCACCGGCTGATCGAGCCGCATGCCGAGGCGAATCTCGGTATCGCGGCCCAATTGCTCCTGCAATTTTTCGACCAGCGGTGCGAGCGCCGGGCCACGCGGCACCTGGCCGATCTCGGGCCGACGATCCACGGGGATGAGCATCACGCCGTATTCACGCCCGATCATTTGCAGCTGCGGTCCACGGCCATTGCGGCCGTCGGTGGATGCAGCAGTCAGCGCGGCACGCAGCGATTCAATCTGGGCGATTTTTGCTTCGGTGAAGTTGCGCGCGATGAGGGTCGCGCGATCCTGGCGGAACAGAAATATTACTGCAACCACGGCCACCGCAAGGGACGCCATGAGCAGCATGACGAGCCGCCAGAAGAGAGTTTTTGGCATCGAGATCTACGTCGAATCAGTCCGGCACAAAGACGTAGCCACGCCCCCACACCGTCTGTATATAGCGCGGCTTTCCAGCGTCTACTTCAACCAGTTTTCGCAAGCGCGACACCTGCACATCGATGGCACGGTCAAACACTTCATGCTCTTTTCCGCGTGCAAGCATCGACAATCGCTCCCGCGTCAATGGCTCGTGCGGATGCGTGACGAAGACGCGCAGCATGGCGAATTCGCTGGTGGTCAAGTCTTGCGCGACGCCGCCACGGGTGAGCACACGCGTTGCGAAGTCCACTTCACATTCACCGAACGCAATCGGCTGGTCGTTCGGTATCGGCGCGCCGGGTGACACATCTGCGGCACGTCGCAACACCGCCTGAATTCGCGCCACCAGTTCACGCGGATTAAAAGGCTTGGCGAGATAATCGTCAGCGCCCGCGTCCAGCCCATCAATGCGCTCTTCGTCTTCACCCTTGGCCGTCAACATGATGATCGGCGTGCGGTCGCCGCTGCTGCGGAGTCGCTTGCACACCGACAGGCCGTCCTCATGCGGCATCATCCAGTCGAGCACCATCAGACGCGGCGGATCGCGCTCCAGCCGCCGCGACAAATCGCGCGCATCCGGCAACGCTGAAACGCGAAAGCCCTGCTCAGTCAAAAAGCGCTGTAGCAGCTCGCGCAGACGCTGGTCGTCGTCGAGCACCAGAATGTGAGGCGTGGGAACGGTTGCGGTCATAGCAGAAACATAACAGAGCCAGGGCGAGCAGGAGGACGATCCTTACAAGTGCTTACAACTGTTCAGGCGGGATCCCTACGCGACACCAACCGATGCGTGAAAATAGAGCCTGAAAATAGTCAGAATACGAAACAAGGAGGTTCCATGTCATCGAAAAGCTCAACGCTCAAACCAGTCGCACGAATCGTGGCGCTACTTGCACCGTTCATCGTTGGCGCGAGCTTGGCGCATGCCGCGCCTCCGGGCATGCCCGAGCTGGGTTTGCCGTTTGGCAATCATTTTGCCGCGATGAAGGCAAAGTTAAACCTGAACACCACGCAAGACACACAATATGTTGTTGCCATGCAACTGACCATCAAAGCCAACGAATCAGCGCGCAAAGCCCGCGTGGCTGCAGCTGCGACGGCCAAGGCGGAGCTGGCCAAAGCCGATCCCGATTTTGCGCGTCTGCTCAACTTGCGCGAAGAAACTCAGGCCGCGACGGCTGTTGAGCGCAAAGCGGCCATTGCGGAATGGGTGAAATTCACACAAATTCTGACTGCGGAACAAAAAGGCATGATCAAGAGTCAACTCCTTGATCGCGTTTCTCGCGCAGACGATATGCGTGAGAAGTTTCGGCAGCGTCACGGCGGCTAAACCTGCTTAAGCGTTAAAGATTTATCGCGATTGATACGAATGCTCATACCTTGTTGCCCAGCTTGGCTTGCCTCGCTGGGCTTTTTATTGCGCCACGCAACGAGTCGACACAACACACCATGTCGTGTGATAAGTGCAAATAAACAGGTGAGGTACTTGACAGCAGTACAAGTGATGGCTAATATGACATCTGCATACTTTGAACTCTTCTAAGTGTGTAGCCTTTGAGACCACCCCCTCGATACACCTCCGGTCTTATCAGGTCTCTCAGGACTCCGGCCCGCCTCGTGCGGGCCTTTTTTCGTCCAATGCAACGTAAGTGCGCTCAGCGATGGGGCTGATGACTACATCTGCGCCCAGGGCAGGCCTTCATGTCGCCAGCCATTTTTGCGTCCCCGATGAAATGACTCATCAAGATCACCTTCAAAGCCATTCAGCACGTTGTACACGTCGCTTAAACCAGCGCTCTCAAGTACTTTACCCGCATCAATCGAGCGTTTTCCGCTGCGACAAATGAGCACGACAGGGCGGGTTCTGACGCCTGCGACCAGCGCTTTGACGTGTTGCGCAAACTCGGGCTGAATATCCCAATCGGGCGGCTCTTGCCACGCGATATGCTCGGCACCGACTGGATGACCAACATAGAAAAACTCGATTTCGGAGCGCACATCAACAAACACGGCATCGGTGTTGTTGTGCACGAAGTCATGCGCTTCTTTAGGGGTGAGGTGTTTCATGGGCAATCACGCGGCCAGTTCAATAGCAATCACGATTGTCGCTTTTTTTCTGTAGAAACTCCCTCCCTAACCGGGGGAGAGAACAGAAGCACGCTCGCCCTAAGGCGCAGCCCAACCGCCACCCACCGCCTTATACAGCGTCACCACACCCGCCAACTGTGCACGTTTGGCGTCGATCACGCCAGACTCCGCCTGCGACAGGTCGCGCTGCGCGTTGAGCACTTCAAGATAGCTTGAATAGCCGTTGATATAGCGCAGATTAGCGAGGCGCAATACCTCACGCAACGCGGCAATTCGTTTGTCCGCAGTCGTGACCAGCGCCTCGTTCGACGCGATCACGTTCAACGCATCATGCACGTCCTTGAATGCGCCCTGCACAGCCAGCGCGTATTGCGCAGTTGCCTGCACCTTGCGCGCATTCGCGCCCGCTACCACCGCATCAATCGAGCCCGCGCGAAACAGCGGTTGGGTGATGCCGGACGCCAGGTTCCAGAACAGCGAACTTGGGTTAAACAAATCACTCAGCTGACGCGACTCAAAACCCAAACTTGCCGTGAGCTTGATGGTTGGGTAATACGCCGCTTTAGCCTGACCAAGGTCCGCGTTCGCAGCGATCAGTTGCTGCTCAGCGGCGATCAAATCGGGCCGACGATTCAGGATGTCAGAAGGCAATTCAGCTGGCACGGTGGCGCGGCTGAATAGCGCATCAATCGCGGTTCCGCGAGCGATATTTGGCTGCACGATATCTGCTGGATTGCGTCCCACGAGCACTGCAAGTGTTGCCTCGGTAGCGCGTCGGTTTTGCTGCGCTTGCAACAACGTTGCTTCGATGCCAGCAGCCTCGGCGACCGCCTGTTGCACATCTAATTCTCCGACCACACCGCCTTCAAAACGCTTGGTTTGCAGACGCAGATTTTCTTTGCGTGTGGTGAAGGTAAGTTCTGCCAAAGCGACTTGCGCATCGAACGATCGCAATGCGAAATAGCTCTGCGCCACGTTCGCATACAGACTCGCGAGCACTGTGCCGCGATTGGCCTCTACTGACAGCAAGCGGGCCCGCGCAGCTTCATCGGCACGTTGAAATTTTCCCCAAAAGTCAATCTCGAACGAACTTGAAATCCCAGGTTGAAAGTCGTTGTAACGCGGATTGGCACCCGGCTGCAATTTGCCTGCGTTTTCGCTCACCTGCGAACGACTGGCGTTGATGCTCGCGTCCACTGTCGGGAAGCGACTCGAATGCGTAAGCGCAAGCGAAGCACGCGACTCGTCGATGCGTGCCGCAGCAAGCGCCAGATCCTGACTGTTTGCCGTAGCTTCGTCGAGCAGTGCGTTGAGCGCGGGATCCTGAAACGACTTCCACCAGACGAGCCAATCGACGCTTGGCGTAGTGTGCGCGCTTTGCGGTTTGATCACCCCCGTCGGTAATGACTGTGCTGGCCGCTCGTAGTTAGGTCCAAGCGCGCCGCAACCGGCGAGCGTCAGCGCGAGAGTCAAGGCAGAAAGTGAGTAAGAAAATGTCTTCACGTTCACTCCCCTGCTGCCGGCGCGTGGCCGTGCGGTTTGCGTGGCGGGGCTACTGGAACAGGCGCGTGCGGGGCCACCTTGCCAACGTAGTCGTAATCCTCCGGTTTGCTGCGCAGGTTCCAGTCGTTCACCAGCTTGAAGAACAGCGGCACCAGAAAGATCGCGAGGAAGGTTGCAGCGATCATGCCACCCATCACGCCGGTGCCGATGGATTGCCGTGCGGCTGCACCTGCTCCCGTTGAGAATGCAAGCGGCACCACACCCAGAATGAATGCGAGCGAGGTCATCAAAATCGGACGGAAGCGCAGGCGTGCCGCTTCAAGCGCCGCAGCGACCGGCGTCAAGCCTTCGTTGACCTTCATGGTCGCAAACTCAACAATTAGAATTGCGTTTTTTGCAGCGAGCCCCAAGAGTGTCACCAGTCCTATCTGGAAGTAAACGTCATTGGCAAACGCACCTCCCAGCGAGCGCCGAATCCACACCGCAGCGAGCGCACCAAAGATCCCAAAGAACATCGCAAGCAACACTGAGAACGGCAGTGACCATTTTTCATACTGCGCAGCGAGGATCAAAAAAATCATCAAGATACCAGCGCCCAACGCGATACCGGCTGCGCTGCTGGTGCGCTTTTGCTGGAACGATTCACCGCCCCAGTCGTAGCCCATATCAGATGGCAGCATTTGCTTGGATACGCGCTCCATTGCGGCAATCGCCTGTCCCGAGCTGAAGCCCGGTTTAGGTTCACCCAAAATCTTGATGGCAGGTAGCGCGTTAAAGCGCTCCACAGAATCCGGACCCGATGCGAACTGCACATCCGCCAACGACCGGATCGGCACCATCTGGCCCGTGCTGGAGCGCACGAAAAGCGCGCCAATGTCGTCCGGCTTCGCGCGGAAGTTGCCCTCTGCCTGTACCAGCACCTGATAAATGCGACCGCTCTTGTTGAAATCGTTCACGTAATAGCTACCGAGCGTTGCGGCAAGGGTGTTGTAAACATCACCCACCGAGACTTTTAAAGAGCGCGCCTTCTCGGTGTCCACGTTCACAAAAAGCTGCGGCGAGTTTGCTTGCCACAAG
>JANXNO010000219.1 GCA_025354075.1 Burkholderiales bacterium
CGCGGCGTTAATGCGCAACGCCATCTGCGGCGCATGCGCAGCGCGGGCAAAAGTATTCAGTGAGTCGCCGATGCGCAACGGCGCAGGGTCGGTCAGATGAAACGCTTTTTTGTTGTGACCTGCCGCGTGTGCAATGTGGTCGGTCGCGTCAACCACAAAATCCACCGGCACCATGTTCATGCGCCCACCTTCGATACCGAGCGACGGCATCCAAGGCGGCAGAATCGCACGCATTTTTTGCAGCAGTTTGAAGAAGTAATACGGCCCGTCGATCTTGTCGATTTCGCCCGTTTTTGAATCGCCAAGCACTACGCCAGGACGATACACACGCCACGGCATTGCCGCGTTGTCGCGGACGTGCTGCTCGCTCTCGTGCTTGGTCTGCATGTACGGGTGATCGAGGTAATCCTTCGCCTCGTTGAACATGTCCTCGCGAAACACGCCTTCGTAGTTGCCCGCGACCGCAATCGAGCTCATGTGATGAAACAGGCCCGCCTTGATTTCGTTGGCGAGCTCCACCGCGTTCTGTGTGCCAATCACGTTCGCCGTGTGGTTCTCGACCGCGCTCGCCTTCATGTCGTACATGGCGGCGAGGTGGAAGAAGTGTTTGATCTTGCCTTTGATTTTGGTCTTATCGGCAGCGGATAAACCTAGGCTCGGCTTCGCCAAATCGCCCACGATGGGGATACAGCGCTTGGCCGCATCATCACCCCAGAACGACATCATTTTTGTGACCTTCGCCTTGCTCTCGGCCCGAATCAAAAAGTACACCGTGGTGTTTTTTCGGCCCAGCAATTTCTTGACGAGACGCTTGCCGATGAATCCGGACGCGCCGGTTACGAAGTAAGTCATGTGGCCTCCTTGCCTTGATGTATTTCCTGCATCGGCTATCGCGTGCCCGCTATTGCGTTCGCTGTTGCGTTAGATGCTCCCAATTCATTCTAGAGCGATTTTCCTAGCGAAATAGCGGGTTTCTAGGGAGCGCGCTCTATGGGCGGGGCATAAAGTTCAAGCATCGAAACTTTTCAACACACAGGGAAAAATCAAATGGTCAAGAAGTTCAGCAAAGCCGCCGCCGAATCAAACAAAGCGGACAGCAATCTGCTCGCCACGGTTAAAGAATCGTCAAGCCACATCTGGTTGGCCGGTCTCGGTGCATTCTCCAAAGCTCAAGAGGAAGGTTCCAAAGTGTTTGAAGCGCTCGTTAAAGAAGGCACCGGCCTGCAAAAGAGATTCCGCAAATTTGCTGACAATCAAGTGTCCGACGTGACCAACGAAGTCTCCGGCAAGATCACCGAAGCCACCAGCAAGGCTGCGGGCGCATGGGATCGTCTGGAAACCGTATTTGAAGACCGCGTCGGCCGTGCTGTAGGCCGTCTGGGCGTGCCAACCAAAGCAGACATCACCAAGCTCACCACACGCGTTGAAGAGCTAACCAAGATGGTTCAGAAGCTCAGCGCTGGCAAAGCGCCGGTCGCTGCTAAAGCGGCTGCTGCTGCCAAACCTGCGGTTGCAAAACCGGCTGCGGCCAAACCCGTTGCTGCGAAACCAGCGGCGCGCAAGCCTGCTGCCAAGAAAGCGGCTGCGAAATAATCACGCGAAGCGATAGTTTTTTCGGGGCTTGCGTTTCTCCTCCTCCGCGTTACTTCGCAAGTTCTGAATTTTGAACGGCCACTTCGGTGGCCGTTTTTCTATGATGCGAATGCAAATGTTGCATTGCGCAAAGCGCAACGCAGTCCCCTCTCCCCTCGCGGGAGAGGGTTAGGGTGAGGGGGCGCGTTAGAAGTAACGCTACGATTAGCGCTACGAAACCAAACCCCTCATCCTAACCTTCTCCCGCGAGGGGAGAAGGGGCCGAACAGCGTCACCCCTGAAGCCATGAATCCCATGACCGCATCGACCCAAACTGACACCCCACCCATCGCCCTCGCCCTCGCCGGTGGTGGTCCGTTAGGCGCGGTGTACGAAGTGGGCGCGCTTGCTGCGCTGCACGATGCGCTGCCCACGCTCGACTTCACGCGCCTGCACTCGTATGTCGGCGTGAGCGCCGGTGCATTCGTCACGGCGGGCCTTGCCAACGGCATCACGCCGCGCGAGATGGTGCAGCTCTTTATCGAGAACGAAGGTGCGGACGGCGACGCGCTCGCGCCGGGTGTGTTCATGCGCCCGGCCATTGGCGAATACGCATCGCGTCTCGCGCTCGTTCCCACCACCTTGCTGGCCGCGATGCGGGCCAGCGTACGTTCGCTCAAACCCAGCCGCGCGCTCGCCGAATTGCAACGTTTAAGCGCGGTGATTCCGACCGGGCTTTTCGACAATCGCGCCATCGAGCGCGCGATGCGAAAGCTATTGTCCAAGCCGGGTCGCAGCAACGA
>JANXNO010000228.1 GCA_025354075.1 Burkholderiales bacterium
CGGAACGCGCCGTGGCCCCGGATCACGCTTTCGATAGATCGACCAAGTCAGCGCGGCAGCACCCAAGCCGACCGGGATGTTGATATAAAAAATCCACGGCCACGAAATGTTGTCAGTGATCCAGCCACCTAGCAGCGGTCCGGCAACCGGCGCAACCAGCACCGTCATGGCCCACATCGCCATCGCGGTGCCCGCTTTCGCTGCGGGATAACTCGCGAGCAATAACGTCTGCGACAAAGGAATCATCGGCCCAGCGACGAGGCCCTGCAACACGCGGAACGCGATCAACGATTCAATGTTCGGCGCGAGGCCGCACAGCCACGACGCGAGCACGAACAGCAGGATGCTCGCCGTAAACAAGCGCACCTGACCGAATCGCTGCGTGAGCCATCCAGTCAGCGGCACCGAGATCGCATTCGCGACGGCGAACGACGTGATCACCCAAGTGCCCTGCGCCGGGCTCACGCCCATGTCGCCCGAGATCGCGGGGATCGAGACATTGGCAATCGATGTGTCGAGCACGTTCATGAACGTGGCCAGCGACAGTGCGATGGTGCCGAGCACCAGATCGCTGCCTTTGAGTGGCGGGAAGGCTGCTGGACGCGCCGGACCGGACGGCGCTGGCGGTGCTGGCACGGCTGCCGCAACGTCCGGTGCGCCCACCGTGGTGGAAGACGAAGACATAACGGACTTTGGTTATTTCAGTGGCGTGATGGTTGATGCCGCCGCGCCGACCGGAGCGAGCGACGCAACGGCGGCGCTGGCGGGCACACGTTTCACGGTAGCCGCAGCCACGGGAGCACCGTCACGCGTAGCGACCGGCGCATCAAGCTTGGCAACACGACCGCCATTCGCGGCAATGATTTTGCGAACTTCAGCATCAGCCGCGGTGTTGTTATGCTCAAACACATTGGTCTGCGCCACCGTCGACACACGCGAAGTATCGGCCAACATGCGGCCTTCAGTTTTACTCACGTCCACCTTCGCATCCATCGACAAGCCGACGCGCAGTGGATGCTCAACGAGCTCCTTCGGATCAAGCGTGATGCGCACCGGCACGCGCTGCACCACCTTGATCCAGTTGCCGGTCGCGTTCTGTGCGGGCAGCAGCGCGAACGCCGCACCAGTGCCTGCACCCAAACCTTCGATTGCACCGTGATACGCAACCTTTTTGCCGTACACGTCGGCAATCAATTCGACCGGTTGTCCCAAGCGCAAATTCTGCAACTGGCTTTCTTTGAAGTTTGCCTCAACCCACACCTGATTCAACGCAATCACCGACATCAACGGTGAACCCGCCTGCACACGCTGGCCGAGTTGTACGCTGCGTTTGGCGACAAAGCCATCAACAGGAGCGAGCAAATCTGCGCGCTTCAGCGCAAGATAGGCCTCACGAACACGCGCCGCTGCGCGCAACACGTTTGGATGTTGCTCAAGCGTGATGCCGTCCGTGAGTGTCTGGTTCGACACGAGTTGTTCACGCGCGGCAAGCGTTGCTGATTGCGCCGCTGCCACGCTGCTTCGTGCGGCGGTGAGTTGCGAATTCACGTGATTGAATTCTTCCTTGCCCACCGCTCCAGTGGCGACTAGCGGCGCGCGCCGCGTTACGTCATCCTGCGCGCGAACGAGATCGCTTTGCACGCGCGCAACGTCTGCCTCACGCAACGCAATCTGCGCTTTCAGCGTGCTGTTGTTCGCATACAAGGTGCGCACTTCCCGAACGGTCTGCGCGAGCTGTGCTTCGGCTTGATCGAGTGCGACCTGAGCGTCTGCCGGATCGAGTTTGACCAGCAGTTGACCTGCCTTCACATAATCGGTGTCGTCGGCATTAATCGCGACGACGGTGCCGCCGACTTGTGGCGTCAGTTGCACCACGTTACCCTGCACGTACGCGTTGTCGGTCGATTCGTAATGGTTGAGCACCATCACCCAATAAGCGCCGTACGCGATGCCTGCAACGACGACAGCGGCAGCGACTGCGGTTAGCGCTTTCTTGCGATTGGGATTGCCCTGATTGCTTTGTTGCGCCACAGGCGCAGCTTGCGGAGTGGAAGTAGTAGTGGTTTCAGAGGAGGCCATGATTATTCTCCAGGATCAATTCGATGTTCAGATGTTGAGTAAGCTTGGTCGATGCGTCAGATCACTGAGCTATCGGCGACGGCGTTGCAGTTTTCGTAGCAACCGTCATCGCGTCATTTGTGTTTTCGGCAATTGCATCAGTGCTGTATCCGCCACCCAGTGCGCGGATCAACGCTATTTGCACGTCAAGTGCGCGCGCCTTCAAATCCACCGCCTGACGACGCTGATTCAGCACGCTCGACTCAGCGTTGAGCACGGTCAGATAAGTGCTCAGTCCCGCTTTGAAGCGTTGCGCAGCAAGGTCATACGCCGCCTCTGCCGCAGTCTGTGCACCCGCTTGTTGCGCCCGTTGCAACGCAATTGATCGCAGCGAACTGATCTGGTCTGCGGCGTCATGCACCGCATCAAGCACCGCGCTGTTGTAGCTTTCAACGGCAGCATCAAGGTCGACCGTCTTACCGCGCAGATTGGCGCGCAAACGACCCGAATCAAAAATCGGCAAACGCAGCGCAGGCCCGACGCCCCATTGCTCGCTGCCGGTGCCAATGAGACGATTCAACCCGATGCTCGACAAACCGGCAAAGGCCGTCAGATTGATATTGGGATAGAACTGCGCCTTCGCGCTTTGCACGTCGCTCGCGGCCGCCTCAATACGCCAGCGCGCAGCAGAAATATCGGCACGGCGAGCGAGCAAATCAGCAGGTAGCGCGGTGGGTAACGCGATGGCTTGTACTGTGCGCAAAGGTGCAACGAGCAAATCCAGCGCGTTTGGAGCATGCGCCGTCAGGGCAGCCAGCGCATGACGCGCCAACATGATCTGTTCATCCAGCTGCTCAATCAGTTGCCGCGACTCGGGCAATGCGCCTTCGCCCTGACGCAACTCCACGTTTGTATCGAGACCGCTTTGCACGCGTTGTTTGACCAACGCCAGCGTTTCATCGCGTTGCTTTAATGTACGAGCCGCGACTTCGCGTTGCTCGAACAGGCGACCGAGCTGCACGTAAGCGCGCGCCACAGTGCTCGCCAACACGGTGCGCGCGGCTTGCAGGTCCGCCTGCGCAGCGCGCTGCGTGCCCAAGGCAGCTTCAATAGCGGCACGATTGCGACCGAAAAAATCAAACTCGTACGAAGCGCCGAGCTGCGCCGTGCCAATCGTGCGCACCGAGCCGCCTAATGGCGGCGGATAGATGCTGTTTTCGCTGAACAGTTGTCGTGTCGCATCAAGCGAGCCCGTGATCTGCAGCCCGTCTGCGGCCCTAGTGCTGGCAATCGCGGCGTCAGCTCGGGCAACGCGAGCTTGTGCAACTTTGAGCGTGGGATTGCCAGCCAACGCGCGTTCAACGAGACCATTCAAGGTTGTGTCGCCAAAAGAGCGCCACCATTCAGCAGAAATAGTCGGCGACGCGCCAGCGGTTGTCTCAAGCCCAACTGACGTGGGCGTAACCTGCTGCGCGACTGCAGCGATCCCGGCGTAGCTCGCGCACCCGCCGAGCGTGATCAGAATGCCGGACACGAGGGCGGCAGCGATTACAGCGAGCACAGATAAGTAGGCTCGCACTGCCGACTGCGCGTTAACGGCTTGTACAGATGTTTGATTGGGCTTCATTTGCTTAGGCAAGTATTTTTGCGTGAATAGGGTAAATTGCAATGCAGCTAACTTAAGTCAGAACGGCGTAGATTTAGACTTCGTCGCGCAGCGTATCGCCGGTTTCCAGCATGCGTTTCAGATAGGTTTTCAGCGCCTGCCATTCGGTCTTTGAAAAACCAGCCAGATGCGCGTTCATCACGTCGGCCAGCACCGCAGGTACCTCGGTGATCGCAGCCTCACCGTCAGGGGTCAACTCAACGTGAACCACTCGCCGGTCTTCGGTAGACCGCACACGTTTGCAGAGACCTTTTTTCTCCAGACGATCCAGCAGTCGCGTCATCGCGCCGGCATCCACCTGCAACCAGCGCGCGAGCTCAGCCACGGTAGACCCGCCAGAGCTCCGCAATCGCAGCAGCGGCCCCCATTGCGCGCTGGTCAGCCCATGTTCGCCCAGCCGCTTGTCAGCCTGCGCCACGATAGACAACATCACACGCTTCATCAGGTAGCCCACGCTCTCTTCAGCGCAGTAACCAGCAGCCTTGTAAAAGTCAGCGGCGGGCGCGGAGCGGGGTGTGTATTGGGCTTTGGTTGATGACATCGTCGCAATGTAATTGCCTAGGCAATCATTGTCAAGGCCTGCACCACTGCTTTTCATAGTCGGGCTCTCTTGCGTGCAGCGCAGTGTGATTTACGCAGTATTTCCGCGACTGGCGTCGTGCTACACGCGACTCGTCGCGACGCTGTTTGATCAGTCACGGGCGACCGATAACGTTCACTCCATCGAAACACGCCGCGCTTCGCGGCCCTCAGGGAGAACTGTGATGGACATGCTTAATACCTTCTTCGTTTTCAACTTCAGCGCCACCATCGCGGCGCTGGCCGCATTGTTTCTGATGCGTGAAAGTGTTGCGGCTACCGTGGCACAGGTTACGGCGCGTGCAAAAGTCTCCGGCTTCAACCTGGCGGGCGCTACCGGTGCGGCGACCAGCATAGTGTTGCTGACCAGCGTGGCGGTGCTCTTTCGCTAATCGCGGTTTTGAAAGCGCAATCGATCATGTCATCTGCGCGCGCGTTGCTACGTTGATTTTTTACTCTCTGTTACTGATGATTCGGGGCCTGTGATGAAATTTATGTTGCTGCTCGTGGGTTGGTTCATTTTGTTGGTGGTGAGCTGGCCCATCGCCTTGTTGGCGCTGGCGTTGTGGCCGCTCTTCTGGCTGCTGGCGCTACCGTTTCGCTTGATTGGCATCACGTTTGAGGCGGTGTTTGCCTTGCTCAAGGCAGTGCTGATGCTTCCGGCGCGCCTACTGGGCTATCGCGCGCGTTAATTCGTCTGGCGTTTGCAGTTGCAGCGTTGCCGTCGTACATTTCCGATATGTTGATACCCACGCTCCCTCCCGTGCTGACTCCCTTATGGAACGCACGTTTGCTGCTTGTTGAACGCGCGACGGAGGACGCCAAGGCCTGCGCCGACTGGTATGCCGCGCTGCTCGACGACCCGGTGACCGAAATCGCTCACGATGTGTGGCAGGTTCGCGGGGCGGATCGCTGGATGTTGTTTCGCAATGGCACGCACAAAACAGTGCCGATGATTGCCTTTGCATTCCCGACACAAGTCGAATGGGCCGCCTATCGCGTGCATCTTGAAGCGATTGGCCTCGAACTGCATTCGGTGGCCGTCGAGCTGAGCGATCTTTTAGGCGAACACACGTTTGGCTTGCGCGACCCTGACCGGCGCATGATTCTGTTTTGCGTCGCCCCCGACGCAACGAGCACGCAAACGGTGACCCACGTGACGCTACCCGCTCGCCTGCAACACTTCG
This sequence comes from Burkholderiales bacterium, assembly GCA_025354075.1. Taxonomy (GTDB): domain Bacteria; phylum Pseudomonadota; class Gammaproteobacteria; order Burkholderiales; family Casimicrobiaceae; genus Casimicrobium. The sequence goes on from JANXNO010000228.1 coordinate 5,491, forward strand.
TCTGCGCGTCGACACAAACGCATGCAATGCTCGAGTTTTATCGCGATGCGCTGGGCTTCATCGAGTCGGATCGGGTGCTCGATACCGATGGCGATTTGTCGTCCGCGTTCGTGCGATCCGACACGGAGCATCACAGCTTTGCTGTGTTTCGCGCTCCGCAGCCAGGCCCCGATCATCACGCTTATGAACTGCCCAACTGGAACGCGATCCGTGACTGGGCCGATCACTGCGGCGACCTTGAAATCCCTATTTGGTGGGGGCCGGGGCGGCACGGCGTGGGCAACAATTTGTTCTTCATGATCGAAGACCCAGACGGCTACAAAGTGGAGTTTTCGGCCGAGCTGGAGCTGATGAGCGCCGACCCGATCTATCGCACCTGGCCGCACGGCCCGCGCGCGCTGAATCTGTGGGGCAATGCGTGGATGCGTAGCTAACTGGGAGCGCATGGCGCTGAACTTATTTCGATAGCACGCGTTGTTAAGCACGCTCCGCGTCCCCGCCTGCGAGCCCGTCTATGGGTGCCTGATCCAGCGGCCAACCACCACTAGTCTGCGGTCGCGTGCGAGTATCGTCATCGGCAGGTCGTCACGCTGAAATTGAGCATATTGTTGCGGGCGCATAACGGCGTAGGCCTGCTGGCTGCTCTGACGCCACACTCGCGCGAATTCGGCGATGGTTTCGATGCTGCGTGCGGGCTCGGTGCGCTGTCCCATCCGTAGCTCGCCCGCGTAGTCAACCAGCGTCACGGTGCGGCCCAGATAAAACGGCAACGAGTGATCAAACTGACCAATCGAATAGAACTCATGATGTCTATCAAATGGCCTGATGTTCGCACCCAGCGCTTCAATTAGCCGCTCTGACGAAAACGCGGTATCCACGTTGTGCAAAAACACGAAACTGAACGACCAGAACAAAAAGCTGCCCGCGACCAGAGCAAACACGGCCCACACTGTGCGAGCGTGCCGCAGAAGCAGCATCGCGATCACGCCCGCCACCACGAGCGATAGGGTCGCCGCATAGATGAGCGGAAGCGCGGCGGAGCCGTCGTCGCCGATATCGGCAAATTTTTCCCAGTGCGCCAGTTGAGTGGACGCCATCGTCAACGCGCCGCCCACGACTATCACCGTGATCGCGCACCAGCGCACGCCGTTGGCGTCATCCAGCGCAGCGCGCTTGCCCAGCAGCAACGCCAGCGCTGGAAACACAGGGATCACGTAGGCTGGCAACTTGGATTGCGAGACGCTGAAGAACACAATAATTGCCACCGCCCAGACAGCGCAAAACAGCATCGGTTGAAACCCTTTCTGGCCTGCAACCTCGCTGGCTATTTCAGCCGTAATCGCGCGCGAACGCAGCCATTGCTGAATGAACAGAGGTGTCCATGGCATCAACCCCATCACGAGAATCGGCGCGTAGTACCACCACGCACCTCGTCGGGCGTGATCTGAGCCTGCAAACCGACTCCAGTGCTCGTGAACAAAAAAGAAGTCGAAGAACTCGGGGTTTCTGTGCTGAACAAGCACAAACCACGGCAGCAGAAGCGTCAACAATAGCGCGAAGCCGCGGCACATTTCGAGCCGCCGCCAAAGCCTGAAGTCGCGAGCCACCAACATATAGATAGCCAACGCAAGCCCGGGCAGCGCCAACCCGATCAGGCCTTTGCTGAGCATGGCAAACGCGCCGGCCGCCCACGCGAACAGCATCCAGCGACTCGCCTGCACAGGCGTCGCACCCTCGCGTTGCGCTAGCAAAAAGCCGCACAGTGCGAACGTCAGAAAAGCCGAAACCATGATGTCCAGCGTCAGGTATTGTCCCGACAGGTAGTACGCCCAACTGCTGCCAAGCACCACGCCGGTCGTCAACAGCGCTCGAGCCCCCCACAGTCGACGCGCTGTAAACGCTGTCATCACGACCGCAAGAAACCCGAGCAATGTGGACGGCAGGCGCGCGGTCCATTCGTCCTCGCCGAACGCGGCGAATGACGCTGCTGTCAGCCAATATTGCATCGGCGGCTTTTCAAAATATTTGAGGCCGTTCAATCGCGGCGTGATCCAGTCCCCGCTGTCGAGCATTTCCCGCGGGATTTCGGCATATCGGCCCTCGTCCGGGATGAATAGTCCACGCAATTCAAGACTCGCGAACCACGCGACGAGCAACACGAGAAGCAACGCGATGGTCGCGTGGCGTGTGTCCGGGACGCAACTTGACGCCGCGCGCGACGAAGCGTCGGCGACGCCAGCATCGCCCGGTTTCAGCGTGGTGATGGAATGCATAGCGCGATGCTACGGAGCACAGCTGATTGTTGGCTGACCACGTCGTGAACTGCGGTTGCCACGACTGGAAGGTGCAGAAAATCTGCTCGTTTAAGCCTTACAGCTTTATGACAAAAGGCCCGTATCAATTGGGCAAATAGGATAAGTAGTTAAAATGTCGACTATTATCCAAAAGTCCTGCTTAGCCCACATAAGATGGGCTTCTCAGCAATTAGCTGTTGCTCGGGGTACTGCCCCACGCGGCTGGATTTTCGGTTCTTGCGATGAGCGCCAAACCGTAGGCGATGGATTCGAGCTGGTCGCCGGTTTCGATTTTTTTCGGATCGAAGCGCTGATCGAAAATCGCGCGAACGGCAGGCACAAACGACGTGCCACCGGTGAGAAATACACGGTCAATTTCACTCGCGTCAAGCTTCGCCTCGCCGAGCGCCTCGTCCACGGCGTCTTCAATTTTTTGCAAGTCGTCGGCGATCCAATTGTCGAACGCGGCGCGCTCAATCGTTGCGTCAAGCGCGAGGTCGTAGCCGAAGCCTTCGGCGCGAAATTCGAGTTTTGATGACGGCGCATGCGACAGCGCAGCCTTCACATCGGCGACTGCCTTGTATAGCGGATAACCGAGATCGTTCTCAATCAACGTGATGAATTTTTCGAGGCCGTCGCGCTCGATAGCGTAGCGCAAATACTCGCGGAGCTCGCGCAACACGGTTGGCGATTTCATCAACGCGAGCTGATTCCACTGCGCGAACCGATGGTGATAATGGGTGGGTACTTCGAGGATTTTGTCGATGCTTTTGTAGTGCGCGCGGTGTCCGAGTTGCGGCAAGATTGCGTGCTCCAGTATTCGGTAATCAAACACATCGCCGGCGACCGCCACGCCCGAATGCGCGAGTGGGATCGACTTCAGCGCGCCGCCTGGCCCTGCGCCAGGCTCGAAGCGAATAATCGAAAAGTCGCTCGTACCACCGCCAAAATCAGCGACCAATACCGTGGCCGCCTTGGTCAATCGTTGCGCAAAAAAGAATGCCGCTGCGACTGGCTCATACACATACGTAATCTGCTCAAACCCCACCCGCTTGAACGCGCGCTCATAGCGCTCCAGCGCCAACGCTTCGTTCGGGTTCACGCCTGCAAACGCGACCGGGCGGCCCGCCACCAGGTGCAGCGGCA